>DATBGP010000066.1:0-12964 GCA_036557925.1 Candidatus Limnocylindrales bacterium
GCCGATGGCGGAGATGCGGATGAAGGCGATGGCGGACGCCGCCACGCCGGTCGAGGCCGGGACGAACGAGCTGGAGATCGCCGTCACCGTGACGTTCGCGATCGCCTGATCGCGGGCGCCGTCGCGGGCGCCGCCTGCCCGGCCCTCCGCTCCGGCCGGCGCGGTCGCCCGTCGCGGACCCGGCTCAGGTGCGGCGGCCGGTCACCTTCAGGAGCTGTCCGCCGCCGATGTCGGCCGCGTAGAGGTCGCCGGCCTCGTCCTCGCCGAAGGCCGAGAAGCTGTGGGACGTCTCGGCCACCACCGTCGGCGTCTCGACCGAATCCTTCGTCGGGTCGATCGCCCAGACCCGGCCCGAGCAGTAGTCGGCGAAGAGGTAGCCGCCGGCGAGCGCGGGCTGGGACGTCCCGCGGTCCACGTAGCCCCCGATCACCGTGCAGCCCTGGTCGTGGCCGTACTCGGTCACGGGCAGCGTGAAGGCGGCGTTCTCGCAGCCCGTCGCCGGCTGGAAGCAGTGACGGCCCTCCATCGCGTTCCAGCCGAAGTCCGTGCCGCCGGGTGCGCCGGACCGCAGGACGTCGATCTCCTCCCAGGCGCCCTGGCCGACGTCGCCGATCCAGAGGTCGCCGGTCGCACGGTCGAAGCTCAGCCGCCACGGGTTGCGCAGGCCGTAGAGCCAGATCTCCCCGCGGGCACCGCTGCCGCCGCCCGCGAATGGGTTGTCGGACGGGATCGCGTACTTCAGATCGTTCGACGTCCGGTCGACATCGATCCGGAGGATCTTGCCGAGCAGCGTCTGGAGCGACTGGCCGTTGCCCTGCGGGTCGCCACCGGAGCCGCCGTCGCCGAGCGAGATGTAGAGCATCCCGTCGGGCCCGAAGGCGAGGGCGCCGCCGTTGTGGTTCGCGAACGGCTGCTTGACGGACAGGATCTTCACCTCGGACGAGCGGTCGAGGCGGTCCGGGCTCGTGGCGTCGACCGTGAACGACGAGACCTGGGTGTCGCCGTCGACGTCGGTGTAGTCGACGAAGACGCGTGGATCCGTCGGGTAGCCCGGGTGGAAGGCGAGGCCGAGGAGGCCCCGCTCGCCGCCGGTCGAGATCTCGTCGCCGACGTCCAGGAATGAACCGTCCTGGAGCTTGCCGTCCTCGACGATCCGGATGCGACCGCCCTGCTCCGCGACGAACAGCCGTCCGGAGCCATCGCCCGCGTGCACGATCGCGAGCGGCGAGTCCAGGCCGTCCACGACCGTGTCGAAGCCGACGGTGAGACCGGCGGGTTCGAACGGCCCGGCCGAGGCGGCCGTGCCCCGGCCGCTGCTCGACGCCGTCGCCGTCGGGGACGGCGGTCCGGAGGCGGCCGACGGCTCGGCCGCCGAAGCGGACGGTCCGGACGCGGAGGCCGCGGGTGGCGGCGTCCCGGACGAGCCGCACGCCGTCACGAGGATGGCGATCGCCGCCACGGCCGCAGCCGCGCGGACACGCGCGCTCGTCGGGGGCTCGCTCGGCGTCGGCATCGCCGAATCCTACGGTTCGCGGGACGATGTGGTTCCCGGACCCGCGGCTCCTCTATCCTCGCGGGCGTGGACGCCTTCGAGCTCGCCGATCTCGAGGCCCGCCGGCAGGCCGGCGGCCGGCCCTATCTCGAGTTCCTGAACGTCCCCGACCTGTCCGTGGGCCTCTACGTCCTGCGGGCCGGCGAGCCGGATCTCCAGCAGCCCCACGGCGAGGACGAGGTCTACTACGTCGTCTCCGGCCGCGGCCGGATCTCGGTGGGCGAGGAGGATCGGGCGGTCCAACCGGGATCGGTCGTCTTCGTCGCCGCGACGGTTCCGCACCGGTTCCACGACATCACCGAGGACCTGACGCTGTTCGTCGCGTTCGGGCCCGCCGAAGGGTCGCGCGCAGGCACCTGAGACGCCGCCGGCCCGGCTCGCAATCAGGCGAATCCGCGCTCGGCGCCGATCGCTGCCAGCTCCATCGCGAGCTCGGCGCCGCGACCCACCTCGTCGTGGCGGAAGTAGACGAACGCGTCCACGCCGTCCGAGAGGAACGGCTCCAGGCGGTCGAACCACCGGCCCAGCTCGCTCGGGTCGTAGTCCGCCCGGCGAAGGCGGAGGTAGAGGAAAGGGCCGGTCCGCCGGATCGTCGGCGGCTCGGCGTCCTCGGGCAGCTCCGTCGTCACGAGGGCCGCCCCGGCGGAGGCGAGCGCCGCGAAGGTCTCGTCGACGTGCCACGACGCCTCCTGGAACTCCATCGCCAGCGGCAGCTCCCTCGGCCAGACGGCCAGGACCGCCGCGAGGCGGGCGCCATCGCGGGGGACGCCCTCGGGGACGCGGAAGAGCACCGTTCCGAGCCGGTCGCCGAAGGGCCAAAGCGAGGTCGTCAGCCACGGGACGCTCTCGGTGGGATCCACCCGGATCGCCCGCCACGACCCGCCCTTCTGGGCCTTGACCGCGAACCGGAAGTCGTCGGGGGTCGCGGCCAGCCAGCCGTCGATCGCGGCCGGCGTCGGCGTCCGGTAGAACGTGTTGTTCAGCTCGACCGTCGCGAGCCGCGAGGCATAGTGGCGGAGGAGGCCCGGTCCCTTCGTGCCGGGCGGGTAGAACCGCGGCGACCACGCGGGATAGGCGAAGCCGCTCGTCCCGGTGCGGAGCCGGCCGCGGCGGTCGATCACCCGCGCCGGACGGACGCGATCAGGGGCAGGCCCGGGGCGGTCACGACGCGGCCGGCGGGCACCCTTCGTGGGTCGTCCGGCCGTCGGCCAGGGGCGAGGCGACCCGGCCCAGGCTCGCATCGAGCGCGGCGAGCTCGGCCTCGTCGAGCCGGTCGAGGAAGTAGCGGTGGACCCCCTCGAGGTGGGTGCGCGCGGCCGCCCGGAGCCGCTCGAGCCCGATCGGCGTCAGGAGCGCTTCCTGGCCGCGGGCATCGGTCTCGCAGGCGATGCGTTCCAGGCAACCCTGCGCCTCGAGGCGGTCGACGAGCCGGGTGATCCCGCTGCGCGAGAGGATCACCCGCTCCGCGAGCACGTTCATCCGGATGCGGCGGCCGGGGGTGGTGGCCACCTGCAGCAGGGCGTCGTACTCGGCGAGCGACAGCCCGTGCGCGGCCTGGAGCTCGTCGTCCAGGCGGCGGGTGATCCGGGCGTGGGCCGTCAGGAAGCTCCGCCACGCGTCGATGCCGGGCGGCTCGGTGACACCTGCGGACGCACCCCGAGGGGCCGCGGCGGGCGCGGCTGCCGCGGTGGGCGACGACGGGGCAGACGACGCCGAGGTTGGCATGGCGGAATCCTACCGTTCCGCCGGATCGTTGACAACTCAACGATCTCCCTCGGGCTACGATCACGGACCACGGCGCGGGCCGTCCGACGGACCGACCGAACGCGCTCCAGTCGAGGATCCCATGACCACGTTCGACGTCGAGGCGCTTCGTCGCCGCTTCCCGGCCCTGGCAATCGAGGACGGTGGACGGCCGATCGCGTTGTTCGACGGGCCGGGCGGCACCCAGGTCCCGGACACGGTCATCGAGGCGATCGCGGCCTACTATCGGACGTCGAACGCGAACCACGACGGGGCGTTCCTCACGAGCCGCCGCAGCGACGCGTCCGTCGTCGAGGCCCACCGGGCGATGGCGGACCTCCTGGGCGCCGCCGACGCGTCGGAGATCAAGTTCGGGGCGAACATGACGTCGCTGACGTTCCACGTCAGCCGGTCGATCGCGGCGACGATGGAGCCCGGCGACGAGATCGTCGTGACGATCCTGGATCACGAGGGCAACGTCGGGCCGTGGAAGGCGGTCGCCGCGGATCGCGGCCTCGTCGTCCGGACCCTCGACGTCCACGACGCCGACTGCACGCTCGCGCTCGAGCAGCTCGACGACCTGCTGACTGACCGGACGCGCCTCGTCGCGGTGGGCTGGGCATCGAACGCGGTCGGGACCATCAACCCGGTCGCCGAGATCGTCCGGCGGGCGCACGTGGCCGGCGCCTGGACGTACGTCGACGCGGTCCACGCCGCGCCGCACCTGCCGCTCGACGTCCGGGCGGTCGACACGGACTTCCTCGCCTGCTCCACGTACAAGTTCTTCGGGCCGCATGCCGGCGTGCTGTACGGCCGGGCGGAGCTGCTCGACCGGCTGCCCGCCTACAAGCTGCGGCCGGCCGAGGACCGGTTCGAGACCGGGACCGGCAACTTCGAGGGGCTGAACGGCGTGACGGCCGCGGTCGAGTACATCGCCGGCGTCGGGTCCGCGTACGGCGGCGCCACCGCGGACGCCCCGCGGCGCGAACGCGTCCTCGCCGGGATGCGGGCGATCCGGGCGTACGAGATGGACCTCTATCGCCACCTCGTCGACGGGCTCGAGGGGATCCCGGGCCTGACCCTCTACGGGATCACCGATCGCGCGCGCTTCGACGACCGGACGCCGACCGCGGCGCTCCGGCTCGAGGGGATCGCGCCCCGAGCGATCGCGGAGGCGCTCGGCGCGCAGGGCATCGCGGTCTGGGACGGCGACTTCTACGCGACCGGCCTGATCGAACGGCTCGGCCTGCTCGATCGGGGCGGGGTCGTGCGGATCGGGCTGACCCACTACAACACCGCCGCCGAGGTCGATCGGCTCGTGGACGCTCTCGGCCGGATCGGGGCCGGGGCGCGGGCCGATGCCGGCTCCGGCGCCGGCAGCCGGGCGGTCGGGGCCGCCTCCGCCTGACCATCCCGGGCGGCCGTCGTCGTGGGCTCTGACGCGGTCGACGTCGCCGTCGTCGGCGGCGGCATCGTCGGGACGTCGACGGCCGCGTTCCTGGCCGAGGCCGGCCTGCGGGTCCGCCTGTTCGAACGTGCGGAGATCGCCGCCGGCGCCTCCGGGCGGAACTCCGGCATCGTCCAGCATCCGTTCGATCCGGTCCTGGCCGGCCTCTACCGCCGATCGCTCGCCGAGTACCGCGGGCTGGCGGAAGCCTCCGAGACGTTCGCCTTCCCGACCGAGCCGTCCGGTCTGCTCTACGTCGGGCGGGACCCGGCGCTTGCCGAGCGGATCGCGGCCGAGTGGGCCGAGACCTGGCCGGCGAGCCGGCCCGTCGTGCTGGCGGGATCGGCGCTGCGGACGCTGGAGCCTGCTCTCGCCCCGGATCTCACCGTCTGCCGGCTCGGGATCGGCTTTCCGGTGGAGCCCGCCGCCGCGAGCCGGGCGTTCGCCGCGCTGGGGGCGTCGCGCGGCGTCTCGATCACCATCGACGCCGAGGTGGAGGTCGAAGCGCGCGAGGGACGGGCCCATGGCGTTCGCACGCGAAGCGGGTTGGTCCCGGCGGGAGCGGTCGTGGTCGCGGCCGGCCCCTGGACGCCCGGGATCGTCGACGCCTCCGGCGGCTGGCAGCCGATCCGCCGGAGCTGGGGCGTCGTCGCCTCGATCGCGCTGGCGGACGCGCCGCGCCATTCCCTCGAGTCGATCGACATCGACATCGAGCCGGACGAGGAGGCGGCCGCGGCCGATCCGGTGTCCGCGGACGACGCGGGGGGCATCGACTTCAGTCTCGTGCCGGCGGTCGGTTCGAGCGCCCTGGGCTCGACGTTCCTGCCCGCCGAGCCCGACCCCGAACGCTGGGTCCCGGAGCTCCGCCGGATCGGCGCGCGCTACGTCCCCGAGGTCGCCGAGGCGCCGCTGGTGGGTCTCCGCCACTGCGCTCGGCCGGTGAGCCGTGACGGACGGCCGCTCATCGGTCCGGCCGGGTGGTGCGACGGGCTCTGGATCGCGGCCGGGCACGGGCCCTGGGGGATCTCGACCGGGCCGGGCAGCGCGCGCCTGCTCGTCGAGCGGATGCTGGGATCGGGCGGCGGCATCCCGCCGGAGCTTGCGGCCGATCGCCTCGGGAGGCCGGAAGCCGCGCCGGGACGCGGCTAGTGCCAGAACTCCGACGAGAACACGTAGAACGTCAGCTGCGACCAGCGCTCGCGGGCCGACTCCCAGCGCTCGGCGAGGGTCGGCTGCGGGGAGGGGAGCGCCTCGCCGGGTCCCGGCTGGAGCTCGGGCATCTCCTCGACCAGCGCGTTCGGAGCGCCGGAGACGGACCACGGATCGCGTCCCGACCCGACCAGCCGGGGCGTCGCCCCGCGGATCCGCGCGGTCGCCGCGTAGCCGTTCACGGGGCCAGCCTACGCCGCAACGGGGCCGCGGGGAAGCCACTCGGTCGTCGTATCCTCGGCGGGTGATCCCCACCACGCTCCGGGTCGGCGCCCGCAGCTCGACCGCGCCTCTTCGCGACGTCCTCGTGAAGCGTCCCGGCCCGGCGTTCGCGTGCGCCTTCGACGATCCCGCCTGCGGCTTCCTGCGTCCGGTCGATCTCGGGGCCGCCCAGCGGGAGCACGACGGCCTCGTCGCGACGCTCGACGGACTCGGCGTCCGGGTCCACGAGCTCGACGTCGAGCCGGCGACGGACCCCGATCTCTGCTACGTCTTCGACCCCCTCCTGATCGCCGCGGACGGGGCGATCCCGCTCCGCCCGGGCAAGCCGAACCGGCTGGAGGAGCCCGAGATCCTGGAGCGCTGGCTCGTCGATCGCGGCGTGCCGATCACGGGCCGCATCGAGGGGCCGGGCACCGTCGAGGGCGGCGACACGGTCTGGCTGCGCGACGACCTGTTCGTCATCGGCCGGACGCTCCGGACGAACGACGCCGGCGCCCGCCAGCTGGCGACGCTCGTCGGCGGCGACGCGCGGATCGTGGACGTGCCGTACTGGAAGGGTCCGGCCGAGCTCGTCCACCTGATGTCGGTCATCTCCCCGGTCAGCGACGAGCTCGCCGTGGTGTTCCTGCCGCTGCTGCCGGCCGGCCTGTACGAGTGGCTCCGCGAGCTGGGGATCGCCCTGGTGGAGGTGCCGGAGGAGGAATACCCGACGCTCGGCTGCAACGTCCTGGCCGTCCGCCCCGGAGTGGTCGTCGTCGCCGACGGCAACCCGGGTACCCGACGGCGGCTCGAGGCGGCCGGGGTCGAGGTCCACGCCGTGCCCCTCCGCGAGGTCGGCGAGAACGGTTCCGGCGGCGTGACGTGCCTGACGCGACCGCTGCTGCGCGAAGCATGACCGCGGCAGCCCTGTCGTCCTTGGCCCGGGCCGCGGCGGACACGGTCGACAACGCGACGCTCCGCGACGAGCTCGCGGCGATCGTCCGGATCCCGAGCATCACCGGCGCCGAGGAAGCCGTGGCCGCCGAGCTCGCGCGGCGCCTCGCCGACACCGGGATGGAGGTCGAGACGGTTTCGCCGGACCCGGCCGCGATCCGCGCGGACCCCGACTGGCCGGGCGAGGAGACGACCCGGACGAGCCTGCCGCTCGTCATCGGGCGGCTCGGGCGCGGCGGCGGCCGACGGTTGATCCTGTCCGGCCACGTCGACGTCGTGCCGCCGGGCGACCCCGCCACCTGGACCGCCGACCCGTGGGGCGGCGAGATCCGGGACGGCGCGCTCTACGGCCGCGGGGCCTGCGACATGAAGGGCGGCGTGGCGGCGATCCTCGCGGCGGTCCGGGCGCTCGTCGCGAGCGGGGCGGCGGAACGTCTGGACGGCGAGCTCGTCGTGGCGCTCGTTCCGGGCGAGGAGGACGGCGGCCAGGGGACGCTCGCCGCGATCCGCGCCGGCGCCACCGGCGATCTCGCGATCATCACCGAGCCGTCGAACCTCGACATCGTCGTCGCCCACGCCGGCGCGATCACGTTCCGGCTGACCGTTCCCGGCCGCGCCGCGCATGCCTCGCAGCGCCGGGAGGGCATCTCCGCGCTCGAGAACCTGTACGTCGTCCTCCGCGCGCTCGAAGCCGACGAGACCCTGCGGAACGAGTCGGAGACCGATCCGCTCATGACGGCCCTGGGGCTGCCGTATCCGACGATCGTCGGGATCGTGTCGGGCGGCGAGTGGGCCTCGACGGTGCTCGATCGGGTCGTCGCCGATGGCCGATACGGCGTGCGGCTCGGGCAGACGCCGGCCGAAGCGGCGGCGGATCTTCGCCGGGCGATCGACGCGGCGAACGCCGCGGACCCGTTCCTGCGCGAGCATCCCGCGACGCTCGAGATCGTCGGCGGCCAGTTCGGCTCCGGGCGCGTGCCGTCGGACCATCCGCTCCCCGTCGGGCTGGCCGAGACCGTGGCGGCGGTCACGGGTGGCGAACCGGCGCTCCTCGGCGAGCCGTACGGCGCCGACATGCGGCTGTTCATCAACGATGGCGCCACGCCCTGCGTGATCTTCGGGCCCGGCGACGTGAAGGTCGCCCACAGCGCCGACGAGCACGTCCCGCTCGCCGAGGTGGAGGCCTGCGCCCGCGTCCTCGCCGCGTGGGTCGTCCGGGAGCTGGCCGCCGACGACGGCCCGGCTTCGGACCCGCTCGCCGGGCGACGCTGACCGGCTCGGTCCACCAGGCGACGCTGACCGGCTCGGTCCCTAGGCGGCACTGGCCGGCGGCTGGTCCAGCACGCCGCGGCGGATGGTCAGGACCCCTGCCGGCACCGCGACGAGGATCGCCCCGAGGACGCCGAGCGCGGCGTAGCCAGCGGCCTCCACGAGGACGCCCGAGCCCAGCGACGCGATCGCTGCGGTGCTCCAGATCAGCGCGTCGGCGACGCCCTGGACGCGCGTTCGCTCGACGATCGAGATGCCGCTCGTCAGCAGGGCGCTGCCCGCGACGTAGCCCAGGTTCCAGCCGAACCCGAGCAGGAACAGGGCCACGAGCAGCAGCCGGTCGTCCTCGGCGGGCGCCACCGCCGCCAGCACGCCGGAGATGGCGAGGATCGCCATCCCGCCGTAGATGACGAGCGGGCCGCCGTAGCGGTCGGTCAGCCACCCGGAGATCGGCGCGAACGCGTACATCCCGGCGATGTGCGCGCTGAGCACGAGGCCCACCGACGAGAGATCGTGGCCGTGATCGGTCATGTGCAGCGGCGTCATCGTCATGATCAGGACCATCACGAACTGGCCGATGACTAGGGCGACGATCGCGACCAGCACCGCCGGCCGGCGGAGGATCGTGAGAAGGGGCGCGGCCACGCCTCTCAGGGCGTCGGTCCGGCCGTGGTGGTCGGCGAGGTCGTACGGGTCGGGCCGGAGCCGGACGAACGACAGGATCGCCGCCGCGCCGACGAGCACGATCGGGACGAGATACGGGCCGGCGTGCGCGGGCAGCCCGATCGCCATCGCGAACTCGCCGCTGGGCCCGACGATGTTCGGCCCGACGATCGCCCCGACGGTCGCCGCCCAGACGACGGTCGCGAGGGCCGAGGCCCGCCGATCGGGCGGATACAGGTCCGCCGCCGCGTACCGCGAGAGCTGGTTGGCGCTGTTGCCGAAGCCGATCAGGAGCGACCCGGCGAGCAGGCCCGGAAAGCTCATGTCGACGATCGCCAGCACCGCGACGAGGGCCCCGACGACGCCGATCCCATAGCCGGCAACGAGGCCGGCCCGGCGGCCGCGCCGGCTCATCAGCCAGGACAGGCCCGTCGCCCCGAGGGCGGCGCCGAAGACCACGGCGGCCGCCGGCGCTCCGGCGAGCTCCGCCGATCCGGTCATGTCCTTCGCAACGATCGTCGCGACGGTGACGGCGGCGATGTGCCCGGTCGACCCGAGCGCGACCCCACCGACGAGCGTGTGGACGGTCCGCCGCCGGAGTCGGTCGAGCTCGGACGGCGGGAGTTCGGCGATCGCGGCGGACATCGGATCGAGCATAGGTGGCCGCCCGACGGTCGGTGCGGCGATCCGGGTCAGGGCCCGAGGGTCAGAGCCCGAGGGTCAGCTCGTCGGGCGTAGACGCGGAGGACGCTGCACCGTCTCGACCAGTTCCGGCGATCCCGTCGCCTTCGAGCGTCCGGGTCAGGTGCGCCGGTCCGCCGACCTCCGCCAGGGCTCCCAGGCCGTCGGCCGGCCCGCCACCCGGGGACGTCGCCGAACGGGCCATCTCCGCCAACCGGCACAGGGCGTTCGCGAGCCGCATCTGCTCCGGGTTCCGCGCCCGGACCCGCAACAGCTCGGGCGACAGCGTCACCACGGCAACGCAGCGTGCCCGCGACGTCGCAACGTTCAGGCGATGGCGGCTGTAGAGGAAGTCCATGCCGCGGGGCGCCAGGTCCGGACTCGACGTCGTCATCGAATAGACGCTGATCGGCGCCTCCTGGCCCTGGAACTTGTCGACGGTGCCGACCCGGGCGCTCGCGGGCAGGAGCCGTTGGATCATCGCGACCTGGGCGTTGTACGGCGCGACGATCAGGACGTCGTTCCAGCCGATCCGGCGCTCCGCGCCGTCCTCGTCGATCCAGGTGGCTCCCCCGTCCACCAGACCCTGGACCAGGCCGGCGACGGCGGCCGCCTCCTCCGGCGACTCGTTGTCGGCGCCGGTCGTCGGAAGCCCGAGGATCCGGGGACCCGTGCCGTCGACCGAGGCCACGGCGGCATTCAGCCGCTGGCCGGCGAGGTGCCGCTCGGGCTCGAGCCGGTCGTCATAGAAGGCCTCCGACGTGTAGGCGCAGAGGTCCGGATGGAGACGCCACGTCGTCTCGAGGAAGAGCCCGCGATCGGGAGACATCGTCGCGCGACCATCGAGGATGTGGGCCAGCGCCGATCGATCCGCGCCGGGCGGATGAGTGCCCTGGAGCGGCTGGTCCAGCTGCTGCGGATCGCCGAGCAGCACAAGGCTACCCGTCGATCGTGCCATGGCCAGGACGTTCGCCAGGGAGATCTGGCCCGCCTCGTCGACGAAGAGGACGTCGACCGCGTCGACCATCTTCGCGGACGCCCAGAGCCACGACGTGCCGGCGGCGAGGTTCGCCCGCCCATCGTCCAGTGCGGCCCGGACCGCGGGGTTGTCCTTGCCCCGCAGGATCGCCGGATCGTCCAGGACCTTGCCCTTGTCGCCGCGCTGGACGATCCGAAGGTCGACTCGCCCGTAGCCCGGCGACGCCGGATCGATCGCGGCCTTCCGCACCGCCTGGATCAGGTTGCCGATGACCTTGTGACTCGTCCCGGTGATCCCGACGCGCTTTCCCTGGGCCAGCAGGGCGAGGATCATGCGCGCCCCGGAGAACGTCTTGCCCGATCCCGGCGGCCCCTGGATCGGCAGGGTCGTGCGGTCCAGGGACCGCGCCGTCCGGATCGCCGCGGCCAGGTCCGTCTCGTCCGGCGACGCCAGGTCCACCCCCACGTCCTGGCCGACCCGGGGCGGCGCGTTCAGGAGCAGGTCGCGGGCGACTCGATGAGGGCCGTCGCCCTCGATCCCGTGCTCCAGGACCCACTCCGCCAGCTCGACCAACGAGGCCTGCTGCTCCGAGGTCCGGAACCAGTTCAACGGCACGATCGCCCGGGGGTGGGGGCGATCGGCCGGACGCCTGAGGTCGATCGTGCCCGCGACCTCGTCGATCGCGACCGCGTCGCCCGCTCCCCACTTGAAGGGCGACAGGTTCGGGTTCCGCTGCGCGAACTCCGGATCGAAGACCTCGCCGCGCTCGACGTCGAACTCCTGGTCCGGGAAGCGGTAACGCCAGGTCGGGGTATCGGTGCCCGCGCCCTCGACGACCTCCATCGGCTCGAGCAGGCCGATCGGGCCGTCCTCGTCGAGGAGCTCCTCGGGCGTGAGCTCCAGCATCCAGCGGAAGAACGACCACCACATCGACTTCTCTTCGCGACGGTGCCAGCCGAGCAGCTGGGCGAGCAGCCACGTTGCGTGCTGGACGGGCGTCCGATCGGCCCGGTCGTCCGGAATCCCGGCGGTCAGGCGGTCGGCGAGCTGCTGGACCTGCCGCTGGGCCTCGGTCAGCTCGGGCGCCAGCTGCTCGCGGGTCGCGGGGCGGGGGACGGGCAGACCCGTGAGCTCCTCGAGCTCGAGCCGCCGGTCCTCGAGCCAGTCGCGGAGGCGACGGTTGCTCACGACGTCGTCCCGGTTGTACCGCTCGATCCGCTCGAGGTGATCCGAGGCCGGGCGCTCGCCCTCGCCGAGCTCGAGCCATTCCTCGAATGCGACGATGCTCGAGCCGGCGTCGCGCAGGTCGACCTCGCGCTCGAACCCGTAGAACGCCTCCATCCGCTTGATCGAGTAGCTCTCGACCGACGCCCGCAGCGACTGGCGGACGGCCCGCAGCAGGTCGACCATGACGCCCTCGCGAAGCAATCGGTCGACCTCGGCCTCGCGCGTCCCATAGCGACCCATGAGCCGTTTGAGGGCGGTCGGCTCGTACGGTGCGTAGTGATAGATGTGCATCGACGGGTCGGCGTCGAGCCGCGCCATCAGCAGGTCGATCAGCCGCTCGAACGCCGCCCGCTCCGCCTGGAGCGTGAACTCCCCGTCGGCATCGCGCGACCAGATGGCGTCGAACCGCCCGTCGACGTCGAGCACGCCGAAGAGATAGTCGAGGCCATCCTCGAACGCATACGGATCGCCCTCGATGTCGAAGAAGAGGTCACCGCGCGATGGCGGTGGGAGCGAGGCGAGTCCCCGCTCGGCCTCGTACGGCTCGCCCGGCGGGGGCAGCAGCAGCTCGTAGCGCATGCGCCGCTGGCGACGACCCTCCAGCTGGATCCGGGCCTGCTCGCGGACGCGGGTGAGCGCCCCTTCCGATGTGCCCTCGAGGCGTGGCGTCAGCGGCAGCTCGAGATCGCCCAACGCCTCCAGCGTCGTCACGTCGCGCTCCGCGAGTGCGCGTCGTTGCCTGGCCGAGATGCCGGCGACCAAGCTGAGGTGGTCGTCGTCGCGTCGTTGCTGGACGCATTCGGCGGCCCAGCGGCAGACGTCGCAATGCTCGACGGGTTCGGGGTAGGTGCCGGCCGGCGGGAACGCGACGGGTCGTCCCTCGGCGACTGCGGCGAGGAACCGCTCACGGACCGCCCGGTAGTAGGCCATGTGATCGTCGACCCGCAACCGCTCGACGGCCCGGGCGCTGCCGCCCAGCGCGACGTGCATCCACTCGGGGCGGACGCCCTGGATCCGCTCGAGCTGGTCGACGTAGGAG
>DATBGP010000067.1:0-4900 GCA_036557925.1 Candidatus Limnocylindrales bacterium
GGCGTTCGTTGCAGTCGATCAAAGCGCGGCGGTCGGCCTCGCGCGACGTTCTCGGCTGGGTCTTGCAGATGTCTTGCAACGCATTCGGCGATCTCCGCGTCGTGCGGGGGTCGCGACGCGCCCGGGTGAGGCGACCCGGCGACGCGGACGCAAGACCTCAGCGGCTGACGCACGGCGGTGACCTCAGGGGCCGTCGCGCGGCGCCGTCAGGTCGCGTCGATCGGGGGCGGGTGCGGGACCGGGTGCCGACGTGGCGCCGTCGGACGATGGGGATCGATCGGCGGCTGGTCCTCGTCGCCGTCCCCTTCGACGTCCTCGGCCGCGGCGCTTCCGGACGTCGGGTCCTGGGCGACCGGCACCCGCCGCGCCTGCAGGCTCTCGACGAGGATCTCGCCGACGGCGGCGATCGGGACCGCCAGGAAGGCGCCGGCGAAGCCGCCGGCAGCGCCGCCGATGAGAACGCTGATGATCACGAGGAACGGCGAGATCCCGATCGTGTTCCGCATGACGATGGGGACCAGGACGTTGCCCTCGATGATCTGGAGGACCAGGTAGACCCCGGCGACCACGAGGGCGAGCTGCGGCGACACCGTCGCCGCGACCAGGACCGCCGGGACCGCGCCGATCAGCGGCCCGACGATCGGGATGGCCTCGGCGAGCGCGGCGAAGAGGCCCAGGAGCAGGCTCGCGGGCACGCCGAGCAGCGTGTACGCGACGCCCGTCCCGATCCCGATCGTGCTCATCAGGATCAGCTGGGCGCGGACCCATCGCCCCAGCCGGTTCTCGGCGGCGTTCCAGCCGAGGTGGGCGCCCTTCCGCCGCTCCGTCGGGATGAACGCGAGGACGTAGCGCTGGAGCCGCGCCCGCTCCGTCAGCCAGAAGAACACGACCGTGAACAGGGTCAAGAGGGCCATCACGCCCTCGGCGACGGTCATTCCGGCCTCGAGAAGCTGGCCCGGGCCGGGCGCCGACGACGTCAAGGTCCGCTCGACCGTGTCGACGAGCGCCGACACGGTCTGCGACAGCGTCGCCGGGCGGAGCGTGGACGCCCATTGCCGGGTCTGGTCGAAGAACGGCGGCAGCGACGCCTGGATGCGCTGGAGCTGGGACATCGCCGCCGGGACGATGACGAACGCGAGCCCGACGACGGCCGCAAGGAACAGGCCGTAGACGATGAGGATCGTTGCGCTCCGACCGATCGGCAGCCGTCCCCGCAGCCAGTCCACCATCGGCGAGAGGCCGGAGGCGAGGATGACCGCGATGAAGACGAGGATCAGGACGCCGATCGCCGCGTAGCCGATCAGGATCAGCGCCAGGACGATCGCCACCCCGATCGCGAGGCCCGCACCGCGGACGATGGACTGGCCGAAGCCGCCGCTGTCGAGCATCACGGCTTGGGCTTCGGGGTGGGCTCGGTCCCGGGCGGCGGGGCCGGATCGTGGCCGCCGCCACCCCCATGACCTGGACCGCCGTTGCCCGGACCACCGTTGCCCGGTCCGCCCGGATGGCCGGGGCCGCCCTGGTCCGGACCGGGCTCGGGCTTCGGCTTCGGCTTCGGCGCGCAGCTCCCGTACAGCGGTCCGCCCCAGCCCGTTCGGCCCCAGAAGTAGGCGGTTCGCGTGCCGTAGCCCGTGCTCGCTCCGGCACCCGCGCGGGCCCGGGCCAGCCACGCGGCGTCGGCGACCTGCCAGGACGACGGGCCCAGCTCGGCCTTCACCGGGTTGACCCGCCAGCCACCGCAGGACGGCGAGTAGAGCAGGCCGGGCGGATCGACCGCGCGCGCGGCGCCCGGCTGCGTCCCGCTGATGAACCACTCCCTGACCGTGTCGCGGGTCCACGGCCCGGGCCGGCCGCCGGTCCACGCGTCGATCCGGGCCTGGACGACGCCCTTCGGCGGATTGAAAGTCGCGACCGGCATCTTTGCGGTCAGGTCCCGGACGAAGGCGTGCCACAGCGGCGCGGCCGCCGTCAGGGAGATCGCCGGCTCGCGGGCGTGCGGGTTCGAGTGGTCGCTGTTGCCCATCCACAGCCCGATCGCCAGGCCCGGCGCGTCCGGGTCCCTGGGCGGGGCGAGGAAGCCGTAGGTCGCCAGGTCGCGGGCGTCGTTCGCCGTCCCGGTCTTGGCCGCCACCGGGCGGTGCTGGCCGTGGGGCCCGTTCCGGATCTCGAGCACCTTCGACCAGATCGGGTTCTGGGACGGCAGCGTGTTGCCCTGGAGGATGTCCGAGACGAGGAAGGCGGCCGCCGCGCTCACGGCCTGGGTGGCCTTCGGCTTCGGCGCCTGCCACACGATCCTGCCGCTCGGGTCGCGGATCTCGAGGATCAGCCGCGGCGGGACGTGTCGGCCGCCGTTCGCGATCGCGCCGTAGGCGGAGGTGAGGTCGAGCGGCGTGACCTCGACCGTCCCGAGCGCCGCGGCGAGACCGGCCTGCGCGAACAGCGTCTGGCCGCCGGCGAAGCGGATCCCGAGCTTCTTCGCCCGGTCGGCGACGGTCGCGCTGCCGGTCCGCTGGAAGGCCCGGATCGCCGGCACGTTCAGCGAGAACTGGAGGGCCTTGCGGACGAGGACCGGGCCCCGGTCGAGCTGGTCGGCGTCGCGCGGGGTCCAGTTCCGGCCGAACGGCGTGGTGATGTCGAGGAGCAGGCTGCCCGGCGTCAGCCGCTTCGAATCGAACGCGCTCGCGTAGAGGACGGGCTTCCAGGCCGAGCCGGGCTGACGCACGCCGTCGCCCGCCGCGTCGTACTTCGGCTCGAACTTCCGGCTCTTCAGCCCGTCCCGGTAGTAGCCGGCGCTGCCGACATAGGCGAGGACGTCGCCGGTCCGATAGTCGAGGGCGACGAGGGCGCCGTTGTGGAGGTCCTTGCCCCGCAGCGCGTTGATCCAGCGCCGGTCTCCCGCGCCGATCCGCAGGTTCTTCAGCAGGGTCGCGGAGCCGCTCCGCGACAGGTTCGGCGCGACCGCCCCGGCCGTCAGCCACTTCTCGGCGAGCTGCTGGTCGCGCCAGTTCAGCGTGGTGATCACCGTGTACCCGCCCGTCTCGACGGCGGCGTCGCTGCCGAGGATCGCCTCGAGCTGGCGGCGCACCTGCCAGGTGAAGTGGGGCGCCTTGAAGGTGATGGGCTGGTCGCCCGCCAGGACGACCGGCTCCTTGAGGGCCGCCTGGAGCTCAGCGTCGTCGAGGGTCGTCCAGCGCGAGGTCGAGAGGCTCTCGAGGATGTAGTTGCGGCGGACGACCGGCGGGGCCGTCGGCGGCACGACGAGGCGGCCCTTCGCGTCCGGCTTCGCGTACCGGTACGGATCGAAGTTGGTCGGCGACTTGGGCAGGCCGGCGAGGAGCGCCGCCTGGGCGGGGGTCAGCTTGCTCAGGTCGCTGACGCCGAAATAGATCCGGGCGGCCGCGGCGATCCCGTAGGCGTCGTGGCCGTAGAAGATCTCGTTCAGGTAGGCGGTGATGATCGTCTCCTTGCCCGCCTCGCCGGGGTAGGCCTGGGTCAGCCTGGCGGACTGGATCAGCTCCTTGGCCTTGCGGAGATAGCGGTCCGCATCGGGCGCGACGACGTCGGCGGGCAGGAGCCGGGCCCGGACGAGCTGCTGGGTGATCGTCGAGGCGCCTCGCCCGGAGCCGGTCGAGGCGTTGTCCGCGACCGCGGCCATGATCGCGGCGGGATCGAAGCCGCTGTTCGTCCAGAACGTCCGGTCCTCGGCCGTGGTCGTCGCGTCGAGGACGAGATGGGGGACCTCGGCGAAGGTGACGACGCGTCGCTGCTCCTGCTGGAACCGGCCCAGCTGGACCTTGCCGGACCGGTCGTAGACGACGGTCGGCTGGGAGAAGGTCAGGCCCGCGAGGTCCCTGGGATCGGGGAGTCCCTGGGAGAGGCCGGCGACGACGGCCATCGTGCCGAAGGCGGCGATCCCGGCGAGGAGCAGGGAGCCGATGACGAACGTCCCCAGCGCCGCGACGAGGATCGTGACGAGCCGGCTGCGGCCGCCCGGGCGATGGGGCCGGTCCCGGCCGATCGCGGCCCGCCGGTGGGCGACGCCCTGCAACCCGGAGCCGCCGACGACGGTCGGCCCGGCGCCGGAGGCGATCATCCCGATCGCGGCCCGTCGCGATGCGCTCCGCGGCCGGTTGATGGCGGCCGCGAAGGCGCCGCCCCCGTGGCGGGGCCGGTGCAGCGGCGGTGCGTGATTCGACCGGTGGCCGTGACGTGCGCCGGGCACGGCCGACCGGCCGAGGGAGTCCTCGTGCACGAGGCGAGGATGCGCACCGGCCCGTCTCGCCCGAGTCTCAGGGCCAACCCGGACCTTGCAGAAGAATCGCGCGCCGGGGCGATCCCGTCGGGCCCCCGCGACCCCGGCGGCGGCCGGGTACGATCCGCCGATGGCAACCACCACTCCCGGCTCCATCACCGTCCCCGGCCGCGGCACCGTGCGGGTCGATCCCGACGTCGCGTCGATCCGGTTCGGCGTCGTGGTCGTGCGACCGACGGCCGGCGACGCCCGGAGCGCCGCCGCGACGACGATGCAGGCCGTGATCGACGCGCTGACCGGCGGCGGCGTCGACCGGCGCGACCTCCAGACGACGCTCATGGGCCTCGACGCGGTCCGGGACTACTCGACCGAGGGCGGGTCGCGGATCACCGGCTATCAGCTGACGAACTCGGTCGAGGCGACGGTCCGGGCGATCGACACCGTCGGGGCGCTGATCGACGCCGCGCTCGCTGCCGGCGCGACGAGCATGGACGGCCTGTCGTTCCGCCTCGCCGACCCGGCCGAGGCCCTCGCCGAGGCCCGTCGCCGGGCGGTCGCCGACGCTCGGTCCCGCGCCGGGACGCTCGCGACCGAGGCCGGCGTCCGGCTCGGGCCGGTCACCGGGATCGTCGAGGGCGGAGCGCTGCC
>DATBGP010000068.1:0-2687 GCA_036557925.1 Candidatus Limnocylindrales bacterium
GACGGCCGAAGGCAGCCTTCGCGTCGTCGATCCACCCACCAGCCCGGGCCTCCTCGAGGCCGTCGTCTCGGGCGTGACCGGGTTCTTCCTGGGGAGCTGACCGATGGCTCTGCTCGAACCGCGTCCCCTCGACCAGGCCCAGCTCGCCCGCCTGCCGGTGGCACAGCTGCCGCGTCTAGACTCGGCGCCGATGGCCGCGATCCTCGAGGCCCACGACCTCGCGAAGCGCTACCGGCTCGGCGCGACCACCGTGGATGCGCTGCGCGGCGTCTCGCTCAGCGTCCAGGAGGGCGAGTTCGTCGCCCTGATGGGGCCGTCGGGGTCCGGGAAGTCGACCCTGCTCCAGCTCCTCGGCGGCCTCGATCGACCGACAGCCGGCGAGGTGATTCTCCAGGGCGAGACGATCAGCCAGCTCGGCGACGACGCGGCCACGAGGCTCCGCCGCGACCGGACCGGGTTCGTCTTCCAGTCCTTCAACCTGATCCCGCTCCTCGACGTGACCGAGAACGTCGCGCTGCCGTTCACGATCGCCGGCGCGGACCCGGGCCGCGGCGAGCTCGCCGAGCGGATCCAGGACGTCATCGCCCTTGTCGACCTGGCGGGCAAGGAGCATCACAAGCCGGACCAGCTCTCGGCCGGCGAGCAGCAGCGCGTGGCGATCGCGCGGGCGCTCGTCACCCGGCCCGCGCTGCTCTTCGCCGACGAGCCGACCGGCAACCTCGACTACACGACCGGGACCGAGATCCTCGAGGCGCTCTGGCGGTCGTGCGTCGAGCGGCACCAGACGATCGTCCTCGTGACCCACGACTCCAAGGCCGCCGCCTACGCGGATCGCGTCCTCGTGATCAGCGACGGGCAGATCCGCGACGAGATCGCCCTCGGGCGACGCACGGACCATGACACGGCGCCCCTCGTGAGCCGTCTCGCGGAGCTGGGGCTCTGAGGTCGCGCGTCCGGGCGGCGCGCCGGCATCGTCGCGACCGGGGCCGCAGATGATCCAGCTCGCGCTCCGCAGCCTCGGCGCCCGACGCGGCCGGACGATCCTCTCGATCGTCGGGGTGGCGCTCGGCGTCGGCGTGCTGTACGCCTCCCTTGCGACGGACGCGGGCATCACCGCTTCGATCGACCGGACCGTCCGCGACCTGGTGGGTCGGGCGGACCTGCGGATCGAGTCCTTCGGCCCGGCCGGCCTGACGCCGGACAGCCTCGCCGCCGTCGAAGGCGCGCCGGGCGTCGCCGTGGCTGCGCCGGCGCTCCAGAAGCGCACCTACCTGGGCGCCGAGGCGGACCAGGCGATGCCGGCCGGACCGGTGACGCTGCTCGGCATCGACCCCGCGCGCGAGGCCGCGGTCCGAGACCTGCCGCTCGCGTCCGGGAGCCCGCTCGCGACCACGGATGACGCCGGCGTCCTCGTCACCCAGAGCCTCGCCGCCACCGACGGGCTCGCGGTCGGGGGGACCGTGACCGTGCTCGGCCCGGAGGGCCCGGTCGACCTGCCGATCGCCGGCCTCCTCGCCGGCGAGGGCCCGGTGGTGGGCACCGGCGGGCGGACGGTGGTGCTCGGACTCGCGACGATGCAGCGGCTGCTCGACGATTCGAGCGTGAGCCGCGTCGACGTGATCGCCGGCCAAGGCGCGAGCCCCGATGAGGCCGCCGCCGCGATCAACGTGGCCCTCACGGGCCAGCCGTACGTGCTCTCGTCGCCGGCACAGATCGGCCAGTCGCTCCGGAGCTCCACCGTCGACTTCCGCTCGACGACCGCGCTGATCGCCGCCGTCGCCCTGTTCGTCGGCGCCTTCCTGATCTTCAACACGCTCTCGATGACGGTCACCGAGCGGATCCGCGAGCTGGGCCTGCTCCGGGCCGCAGGCGCGACCCGCCGCCAGCTCATCTCCTTCGTCCTGACCCAGGCGGCGGCCCTCGGCGTGATCGGGGCGCTGGTGGGCCTCCTGTTCGGGCTCGTCCTCGCCGAGCTGATGGCGATCCAGCTCCGATCCGTCGCGTCGATCCCGTTCGAGCGCGTCGATCCGGCGCCCGCGTCGGTCGTCGCGGTCGTCCTGATCGGGCTCGG
This sequence comes from Candidatus Limnocylindrales bacterium, assembly GCA_036557925.1. Classification (GTDB taxonomy): domain Bacteria; phylum Chloroflexota; class Limnocylindria; order Limnocylindrales; family CSP1-4; genus CF-46. Next base: position 2,072 of record DATBGP010000068.1, read on the forward strand.
CGTCACGATCGCCGCCGGCCTGGAGCCGGCCCGGCGCGCCGGCTCGATCCCGCCGGTCGAGGCCCTCCGCGAGCGCAGCGATCCGGCGGCGTCCCGTCGGGCGCGCCTCCGGTGGCTCGTCGCGGTGTTCGCGGCGGTCGGCGTCGCCGGGTTGCTCGTCTGGCCGCGCGACCTCGGCTGGGAAGGGCTGATCCGTTCGGCCGCGGTCTACCTCCTGCTCTTCGCGGCGGTCCTCGTCGCGCCGGCCGCGCTCGGCGCGGCGGGGCGGATCGCCGGGTTGCCGTTCCGGGCGATCTTCCGGCCCGAGGAGCGGCTGGCCCGCGCGGCGATCGGGCGCGACCGCAGCCGGACCACGCTGACCGTCGGCGGCCTGGCGATCGCCCTCGCCATGGTCGTTGCCGTGGGTTCGGTCGCGCACCAGTCGCGGCTCGCCGCGTCCGCCTGGCTGGCCGAGGTGATCCCGGGCGACGAGCTCCTGACCTCGATCCGGCCGGTCGCCCTCGACGAGGACGTGATCGGCGAGCTCGGGGCGATCGATGGCGTCGATCTCGTGAGCCCGATGGCCTCGTTCGATGTGGCCCGCGACGGCGTCCGCCTCGATGCGGCCGCGGTCCGC
>DATBGP010000069.1:0-9209 GCA_036557925.1 Candidatus Limnocylindrales bacterium
GGGCGGCGGCGACGATCATGCAGGGATGGGGAGCCGGGTGCGCGGACGAGCTCGCTGGGTGGCGCTCGCAGGGGTGACGGTCGCGACGATGGCCGTCCTCGTCGCGGTCGGCGTGGGCCGCCCGACGAACCCGCCAGCGCCGACGCTCGCGCCGGGTGCCACCGAGCCGCCACCGGCCGGCCCGATCGTCTTCTACGAGATCATCGACGCGGACGGCGCGGTCCTGCTCGAACGGCGCCTTGACGGTCGCGACGTCCCGCACAGGATCGCGTCCCGAGCCGACGTCGACTTCGGCAGGACCTGGTCGGTCGACCCGACGGGGGCCGTCGCGCTCGCGGCCGTCGCCTCGACGACCGGACGGCGGCTCGAGGCCGTTGCGACGGCCGACGGCACGGACCTGTGGACGCTGGACGTCCCGGCGATCCAGCTCGACGACGCGGTCTGGTCCCCCGACGGCCGGCGGATCGCCCTGATCCGGCGCCCCGACGACGTCGGCCCGACCGAGGCATTCGTGATCGACACCCGGGACGGCCACCTCGTCCGGACGATCGTCCCGGAGGACGCGCTGATCCAGGGCTTCGACACCGACAACGCCCTCGTCCTCCGGGAGCGGGTCGAGCCGCCGCAGGCGGCCGTCGTCGCATGGCGGTTCCTTCGGATCGATCCGGCGTCGAACGTGGTGGAGCAGCTGACGACGCCGCCCGACGTCGGGCCCGCGAGTGCCACGTCGGAGGACGTCGACCCGCGGCAGGGGGTCGGCGTGATCACGACCGTCGGCCCGAAGGACAACGGCACGGCGGTCCAGCTCTGGCCTCTCGCCGGCGGCCCGTCGCGGATCCTCGGCGTGTTCGAGTCCGTCGACGACCTCCGGATCGCGCCGGACGGGTCCGGCGTCCTCGTGGCGGCGAATCGCGAGGTCCGGCGGATCGCCTGGGACGGGCGGGCGGCCGACCTGTGGTCGGGCGACGACACGATCTCGGGCGCGATCTGGGCGGACTCCGCCGACTTCGTCGGCCTGACGATCGACCGGGGCGACCCGAACGACCCGGGCCTGACCGTGCTCGAGACGGGCACCGGCCGGAGCGTCGAGCTGCCGATCTCGGAGCCCGTCGCGCAGGCGGTCCTCCTGCGGGTGATCGGCGGGACGCCTTTGCCGCCGACGGCCCTGCCGGCGATCGAACCCGGCCCGACGCCGACCCCCGCGCCGGGCGGCGCCGACGTCGCCGGAGCGGTGCCGCTCGCGTCGGGCTGGTTCGACGTCACGAGCGGGCGGATCGAGCTCCACGTCGACCGGCTCCTGCCCACGACAGACGGCGGGATGCGGATCTCCGCCTCGATCCAGCCGGTCGACCTGGGACCGGCGCCGATCCCGGACGACGGCGAGCGCCAGGTGGCGCTGCTGCCGCGACCCGGCTCGAAGGACGTCCTGATCTGGGCCGAAACGGGGGACCGCTCCGCCGGCTGGCTGTGGGATGGGGCGGGTCCCGTCCGACCGGTCGACCTTCCCGGCGACTGGCCTGCGTCCACGACCGGTGTCGCCTGGCGACCGGACGGCAGGGCCCTCGCGGCGCTCGCCACCCGAGCCGGGCTCGACGGCGACCTCCAGGGCGTGATCGCCGTCGGGGTGCTCGGCTCGGCGCGAACGACCGTCGTGCCCCTGCCCCGCGACTACGAGTTCCTCCAGGGCTGGTGGTCGGCCACCGAGCTGCGGATGGGACATTCGGTCTGCACGGAGGGCTGCGAGGGGCGCTACTCGGAGTCGGCGCGCCTCCGGATCCGGGATGGCCGGCTGACGCAGCTGAAGGTCGCGGATCGCGCCCGTGCCCCGATCGACGCGGTCGAGCCCGACGGGAACGGCGGCCTCGTGATGAGCGCGATCCACGACGACCCGGCCGACGACGTCCGGATCGAGTGGCCGTCCGCCGACGGGGTCGATCCCTCCGAATCGCCCGAGATCCTCGGGTTCGCGACGGACGGGCGCTCGCTGCTGCTCGCCGAGCACTCGCCGTCCGGCACCGACGTCTACCGCGTCGAAGACCCCGCCGGAGACGCGGCTCGCGGCCGGGTGACGGCGCCGCGCCGCTCGCTGCTCGGTCATTTCGACCGGCGCGGCCTCGAGGTCGACGTCTCGCCGGACGAGCGCTGGGTCACGACCACGGACCGCGTCGGGACGGTGCTGCTGGTCGAGCTCGCGACGGGCCGGACCTGGCCGATCGACCGCGATCGGACGCTCGCGTGGTGGCCGCCCCACTGAGGGGTCGGTCGCCCGGGGTCGTCGACCTGCCCGTCAGGCCTCGACGCGGAGGTTCCAGGCGATGACGCCGACCGCGAGCGCCGCGAGGATCGCGGTCTCCCAGATCCAGCGCGGGTCGCGTCGGCGCGACGGCGGCGCGGCGTGGAGCGTGTCCCAGAGGTAGAAGAGGAACATCAGGAGCGCCGGACCGACGAGCCGCGGGATTCCCATCGCCCGGATCGCGGCCGCCCCGATCGCGATGACCGCGGCGTAGCCGAGCGCCGCCCAGAGCGCGGCCCGCGCATTCGACGTCCGGAGCGCGACCGCCCGGTAGCCGAGCAGCCCCGCGACCACGGCATCGGCGAGGGCGAGGATCGCGAGGTTCGCGATCGGCAGCCCGGACGTCGGGGCGCCCGGCAGGCCGAGCCCGGCGATCCCGCCGGGAACGATCGCGGCGACCCCGGCGAACGCGACGAGGGCCACGACGAGGACGGTGACGAGGGCGGCCGACCGGTCCTCCTCGGTGGGACCCTGCGGCGCCGCCACGAGCCGCGCCTCGAGCGCGACGGCGCGATCGACGAGGAAGCCGACGGCGACGATCGCCGGGATGATCGCCGGCCCCAGCGGGACCAGCCGGATCGCGCCCACGGCCCCGAGCGCGGCGACTGCCGGCACGATCAGGCTCTCGATCGGGACGCCGCGCTCCGCCTCGGGGCTCTCGACCTCCGACAGGAGCCGAAGCGTCGCGAAGACCGTCCCCGCGAGCAGCAGCACCGCCACGACGGCGACGAGGGGACCGCTGAGGACCGCGGCCATGCCGACGACCGTCGCGACCGCGATGTCCAGGTCGCGCCGGCGGGCCGTCGCGTCGCGGGCCGCGTCGCGCGAGACGCCGGCGATCGGCAGGTGACGGGACGCCCGTCCGAGTCCGCTGGGGACGAGGTGCGGGGTCGGAGTCGGGGGCGCGTCCATCCGCGCGGATGGTACGCGGTCGGGCTCAGCCCGCGACGCGGTTCGGCTTGTCGGCGGCCCAGGCGAGCAGGTCCGCGCGCGAGCGCGTGTTCATGACGTCCCCGGGCGTCACCCAGCCGCGGCGGGCCTGGCTGATCCCCCACCGCACGTAGTCGAGCTCGCGCGTGTGGTGGGCGTCCGAATCGACCGTGAGCACGCAGCCGGCGGCGACCGCCCGCCGGGCCCGCTCGGCAGAGAGGTCGAGCCGGTGCGGCGAGCCGTTGATCTCGAGGGCGGTCCCGTTCCGGGCCGCCGCGTCGTAGACGGCGTCCCAGTCCAGGTCGAGGTCATCACGCCGCTGGATCATCCGGCCCGACGGGTGGGCGACGATGTCGACGTGGGGGCTGCGGATCGCGTTCAGCGTTCGCCGCGTCAGCTCCGCCCGCGGCTGTCGGCGGGACACGTGGACCGAGGCGACCACCACGTCGAACCGGGCCAGCAGCTCGTCCTCGTAGTCGAGGTCGCCGTCCGCCCGGACCTCGAGCTCGCAGCCGTGGAGGAGGCGGAAGCCCTCCTTCGGCGTCTCCTCGGGCGCGATGCCAGCCGCTTCTTCCGACGCGAACCGGGCGTTCAGCGCCGCGATGATCGCGCGCTCCTCCTCGACCCGGTCGGGCGTGAGCCCGTTCGCGATCGCGAGCGACTGGGTGTGGTCGGTCAGGACCTGGAAGGCGTACCCGCGCCGGCGACAGGCCTCGGCCATCACCTCGATCGGCTGGCTGCCGTCGCTCCACTCGCTGTGGGTGTGGCAGTCGCCCCGGAGATCGGCCTGGGTGATCAGCGCCGGGAGCCGGCCGCCGAGCGCCGCCTCGATCTCGCCCTCGTCCTCGCGGAGCTCCGGCTCGATGTACGGCAGCCCCAGGAAGTCGTAGGCCTCGGCCTCGGTCGAGAACGTCCGGAGCTCGGCGTCCGGCCCCGTCAGCGGCTCGCCGTCCTCGCCGATCCGCTGGAACCCGTACTCGCTCAGGCTCCAGCCGCGGTCGCGGGCACGGGCTCGGAGCTTGACGTTGTGCTCCTTGCTGCCGGTGAAGTGGATGAGGTGCGTGCCGGCCGCCCCGGGCGGCATCGTCATCAGGTCGATCTGCGGCCCGCGCATCACCCGGACCGCCGACTTGTGCCCGCCGCGCCCGATCACGCTGTCGACGAACCCGAGGCCGGTGAACCGGGCGTGCAACGCGGCCGGGTCGTTCGTCTCGGCGAGCACGTCGAGGTCGCCGATCGTCTCCTTCTTCCGCCGGAAGGAGCCCGCCGGCTGGATCGAGACGAGGCCGGGCGTGCCCTCCAGCGCCTCGACGAGCGGCAGGAGCTGCGCCTCGGCCTGGTTCAGGAGCATCCGGCGGGGGTTGGCCTCGAGCCGCTCGATGCCCTCGAGGATCAGCTGCTCGGTCCGCTCCGAGAGGCCGCGCACCGTCCGGACGCGACCCTCGCGGGCGGCCGCCTCGAGATCGGCCATCGAGACGATCCCGAGCTCCTCGTGGAGGCGCTTGACCGCCTTGGGCCCGAGACCCGGAATCTCGAGCAGCTCGACGAGGCTGGCGGGGACCTCGGCCCGGAGACGCTCGAGGTAGGCCATCCGGCCGGTCGTGACGAGCTCGGAGATCTTGTCCGAGATCGCCTGCCCGACGCCCGGGACCTTCGGCGGGTTCCCCGACCGGTAGGCGGCCACGAGATCGACAGGGCTCCGGCCGATCGCATCGGCGGCCCGGTGGTAGGCGATGGTCTTGAACGGCACCTCGCCCTGGACCTCGAGGATGTCGCCGATCTCGTGGAAGACCCTGGCGAGATCGCCGTTGGTCAGGTCGGCGGCTTCGTCGGCGAGGACGTCGGCGGGCGCGTCCTCGTCGTGGTCGAGCGGATCGGCGAGGACGCCCGCGTCGGGGTCGGTGGGCACGTCGCGATGGTACGGCGATCGTTTCGCGTGGCGCGCACGGGCGGCTTCCGGCCACGATGCGCCTGCGACTCAAGGTCGCGCCGGCCACGTTCGGCAGGGCGTCAGCTCCGGCGAATCACGGATGCCGCCATGCACGCTCGCGCCGAATCCGATGCACGGTTGACTCATCGGGGCCGCGCGAACGCCGCCGTGCACCTCGGCGCCGGCCGCCGAAGGGCGCCGGGTCTAGGCGGCCACCACCTGGTCGCGACCACGGCGCTTGGCCAGGTACATCGCTCGATCGGCCTGGTCGATGACCCCGTCGATCGGGTCGTCGGCGTCGGCGGCGACCGCGGCGCCCACCGAGACGCTCACGGCCGGGACGTCGTAGCGGCTGAGGTCCAGGCGGCCCACCGCCTCGCGGACCCGCTCGCCCACGTCGACCGCGACGGCGAGCGTCGGGTTCCGGAGCAGGACGGCGAACTCCTCGCCGCCGTAGCGGGCCGGGACGTCGTCCTCGCGGACCGCGCCCGCGATCGCGCCGGCGACGGCTCGCAGCACCTCGTCGCCGACCTGGTGGCCGTGGGCGTCGTTCAGCCGCTTGAAGCGGTCGATGTCGATCATCAGCACCCCGACGGAGTCCTCGGCGCGGCGGCGGCGGGCCAGCAGCGCGCAGAACTCGTCGAAGTAGCGGCGGTTCGGGAGGCCTGTCAGCCCGTCGGTGGAGGCGCGGGCCTCCGCCTGGCGATGGGAGTAGGCGCGGGACAGGGCGGCGGAGGCCTCGACCGCCCCGCCGACGAGGATGCGGTGCGCGGAGGCGGGCCAGTCGCCGGCGGTCCGGCGCGAGATCAGGAGGGCGCCGATCTGTCCGTCGTCGGTGGTGAGCGGCGCGACGAGCGTGTGCCGGAGGCCGAAGACGCTCCGGGCCCGACGGGCGATGCGCTCCGCGACGGCCATCTCCGCGGCAGCCGAACGGGCCTCGCCCGAGGTCGCGAGGGCCGGCGCAGGGGCGACGTCCGGTGAGCGGCGGCCGCTCCGGTGGGCCACGATCGGCTCCGGCTCCACCGCGGGGGCCGCGACGGTGCTCAGGCGCATGGGGCCAGGGAGCGGCAGCACCGCGATCGGGCGCCCCTCGCCGGCGGCGACCGCGGAGACCGCGGCCCCGTCGCCGGTCCCCACCTCGATCGGCACCGCGACCGGCTCGCGCTCGGGCGCGAGGTCGTCCGGCGGGTCCTCGAGATCGGAGATCGGGAACAGCGTCGACGAGGTGGAGCCGCCGGTCCGGGCGTTGACGAGGGTCGCCTCGAGGACGCGGGCGTCCGGGCGGCGCCGGACGATCACCACGTGATCGGCCCCGGTCCCCGCGCCGAGCTCCTCGACGATCGCGCCGACGATCGCGTCGGGCGAGATCGAGCGGGACAGGCCCTGGAGGATCCGGGCGAAGCTCTCCGCCTCGGCCCGACGGCTCGCCTCCAGCTCCTGGACCGCGAGGCGGTTGCGAACGGCGGCGAAGCCCACGACGACGATCAGGCCCGTGATCGCCGCATCGAGCGGGCGGGCGCCCGGTCCGAAAAGGCGGAGGACCGAGATCAGGCCGAGGGCGAAGAAGGTCCCGGCGAAGACGAGCCAGGAGCGGCGGATCCGGGGATCCTCCGCTGCGGCCGACGAACGATGCTCGGTCGGTGCAGTCACGTTCGGAGCCGAGGATGACAGTTCAGTACATCTGTTCGCAACCGGGCCGGGTGGTACTTCCGGCGGCCGGGTCCTGGTACTTCCGTCCCGGTCGCCGTCGGTCGGTGCTCCCGGAACGGGTCCGGGAACGTCCGTTCGGGCCGCGCCCTCCGGGCGATCAGGCGGAGCGCGGCTCCTCGCTCCGCCGGCTCCGCTTCATCCGGTACAGGCCGGCGTCGGCGACCGCGATGAGCTCCGCCGCGGTCCGCCCGTCGGCCGGGAACGTCGCCGTCCCCACGGAGACGCCGATCGGGACGGTCAAGCGGCCGTCGTGGCAGAACGCCCCCGCGGCGAAGGCTTCGATCAGGCGCTCGGCGGTCCGCTCCGTCTCCTCCGGATCGGCGTCGGGCAGGAGGATCGCGAACTCGTCGCCGCCGTAGCGCGCCGGGATGTCCGACGCGCGCAGCGTCCGCCGGATCACGTCGGAGGTCCAGCGCAGGACCTCGTCGCCGAGGAGGTGGCCGAAGGTGTCGTTCACGAGCTTGAAGTCGTCGAGGTCGAGCATCAGGAGCCCGAGCGGCCGGTGGACGCGCCGGGCCCGGACCGCCTCCTGCCCGAAGCGCTCGTGGAGCGAGCGGTGGTTGAAGAAGCCGGTCAGCGGGTCGCGGTCGGCCAGGGCCCGGGCCTCGCCGTAGAGCCGGGCGTTCTCGAGGGCGATGGAGGCCTCGTTCGCGATCGTGCGGGCGAGGTCCAGCCGTTCCTCGTCGCGCTCGATCGGGCTCCGCGAGAGGAGCTCCACGAGGCCGATCGTCTCGCCGGAGGCGACCAGCGGCAGCATCACCAGCGCGCGGTTGCCGGCGGCGGTCAGCAGGCGCGCCTCGGCCGGGTCCGCGCCCGGGTCCTCGACGTCGACGCTCTCGGTCGCCTGCTCGACGAGGACGCGGCGGGTGACGGGGAAGTCCGCGACGGCGAAGTACGGCTCCAGCTCGTGGAGCTCGAGCGGCGGGTAGTAGCCGAGGCTCGCGACCCGCTCGTTGGTTTTGTCCCACCACGAGATGGCGCATTCGTCGACCTCCATCACGGAGGCGAGGTGGCGGGCAAGCACGTTCGCGACCTGGTGGCTGTCGAGGCTCGCCGCCAGCTCCGCCGAGACGTCGAGGAGGAGCCGGAGCTCGCCGGCGAGGGCCTGGCTGCGGGCCAGGTTCCGGGCCGATTCCAGGGCGGTCGCCGCCTGGTCGGCGAGGATCGAGAGGAGGCGGAGATCGTGCTCGTCGAACTGGCGGAGGCCCAGCTTCGACAGCGTGATCACGCCCACGACCGCGTCGTCGTAGCGCATCGGGACGATGAGCATCGATTCGTCGACGTCGTCGGTGCCGGGGATCGTCGCCCCGCGCGGGTCGAGGTTCGCGTCGTCGATCAGGAGCGGCTCGCCGTGCAGGCCCACCCAGCCGGTGAAGCCGACGCCGAGCGTCGTCCGGAGCAGGTCCAGGTCGACCTGGTCGTAGGCGCCGACGCGGCCCTCGAAGGCGATCGGGACGAGCTCGCCGGGCGGCTCGAGGACGTACACCCGGGCGTTGTGGTAGTCGATGATCCGGCCGGTCTCCTCGACGACTGCCCGGCCGACCGCCTCGCGACCCTCGGCGCGGCTCATCCGCGCGGAGGCGGCCTGGAGCACCTCGAGCTGCCGGCGGAAGAGCACGGCGGGCGCCACCGGATCCGCCGTCACCGGGGGCGCGGCGGGCATGGGTCGACTGGGCGGATGCGCGCTCATCGGGCGAACGCTCCCACGCGGTCCGGGAGGACTCATCCCGCCCGAGGTCCGGTGCCCGCCACGCGAACGTACCGGACGGATCTCCGTCGAAGGCCGGATCGGAGGAGAAGGGTCGGGTGCGGAGCGAAAGGCTCCGGCGCGGACGGCGGTCAGCCGCCGGCCTGGACCGGCTCCCGGGGCGTCGTCTCCTTCGCGGGGTGCCGGTCAGGGGTCTCGCCGCGGACGATCGTCCGGCCGGAGGCGCGCCATGCCGGCACCCCGCTGGCGACCCACGAGACGTCGCGGAACCCGCCGGACCGGAGGATCGAGGCGCCGATGCTCGAGCGGAACCCGGACGCGCAGACCACCGCGATCGGCCGGTCGAGCGGGAGGTCCGCCAGCCGGTCCGGGAGCGACCCGGCGGTGATGTGGATGCTGCCCGGGATGTGGCCGGTCGCGTACTCGCCGGCCTGCCGGACGTCGATGACCAGCGGGGCGTCCTCCCCGCCGCGGTCCAGTCGATCGGCCAGCTGGTCCACGGTCAGCCGCCCGCTCGACTCCAGGGCTCCGCCGGCGTCCGCCCAGGTCGGGAACCCGCCGCGCAGATGTCCGAGGATCGATCCCTCCGCCCCGATCCGGAGCGCCTGCCGGATCGCCTCGTCCCAGTCGGCCGCTCG
>DATBGP010000070.1:0-7789 GCA_036557925.1 Candidatus Limnocylindrales bacterium
GTCCGCTTCATCGAGGACGGCGAGTGGAAGGACGGCCACGGTGGTCCGTGGAACTCCTTCGCGTTCTTCAGCGACCCGGACGGCAACGGCTGGGCCGTGCAGGAGAAGCCGGCCACGGCCTGAGCCGTCGAGCCATCCGCGCAACCATCGGCGGAGGATGCCCTGAGGCGTCCTCCGCCTCCGCACGACCCGCGCGCCGTTACGATCCGGTGAATGACGCACGTTCCGCCCCTCCCACGGGAGATCGCCGGTATCCCCGTGCCCGCCGATGACGTCTCCGCGGCGACCTGGGACTGGGCGAACCGCTCGCTTCCGCGCTACCTGCTGACCCACTCGGTGCGGGTGTACTGCTGGGGCGCGGCCATCGCGGAACGGGAGGACTGGGCGTTCGACCGGCAGATCCTCTGGACCGCCTCGCTCCTGCACGACGGCGGCCTGCGGACGATCCCGTCGAACACGATGTGCTTCGAGGTGGAGGGCGCGGAGCTCGCTCGCCGGTTCCTCGAACGGCAGGGTCTGGACGCGGACGCGGCCGAGCGGGTCGCGATCGCGATCATCCTCCACATGCGATCCGGCGTGACCCTCGACGACGGGGTCGAATCCGTGCTGCTCGACCGATCGACCGGCCTCGACGTGCGCGGCGACGGGTACGAGACCGTCGACGACGTCCGGGCGGGCGTGATCCGGGCGTTTCCGCGTGGCGACTTCGACCGCCGGTTCATCGCCGCGATCCGGCGGGAGGTCGATCGTCGTCCGACGTGCCAGAGCGCTCGGCTGCTGAACGAGGTGGACCTCGCCGGCTGGATGGCCCGCTCGCCGTGGGTGACCCGGCCATGAGGTCCGGGCCTGTTCTCCGGCCAGATGGGCACGCTCCAGGTCGCTGAGCTCGAGGCCGCGTTCGCCGGCAGGCCCGCCGGCGTCCCCGAGGCCCGCCGCACACTCCCAGGACGGGCTTGCCGGCGCTGCGGGACCCGGACACACCGGCACCGGTCGACGCGGGAGAAGTCGACCGGTGCCTGGCGCCGAGAGGAGTGTTCGGTTGGTTGGGCCGGGTCGCACCCCGGCGCGATCAGCCCCTCGAGATGACCGCCTCCAGGTACGCCGACGGGACGACCATCGAGCCGTCGCCGGCCCGGTTGAAGCGGACGATGAGGTCCGTCAGGTCGGCCTCGAGGGCAGCGCGGCCGGAGACGCCCTTCACGGCCTCGAACGCCTTCCTGGTCGGCCCGTAGTGCCGCTTCCAGTAGTCGAGGTAGGCCTCGGGCGAGCGATAGCGGAAGACGTAGTGCTTCGTCTCGGCCCGCATGCCGGACATCCCGGCGCCGAACAGCTCGCGCAGCCGGACCTCGGTACCCCACTGGATCGGCGAGCGCAGGCCCGCGGGCGGCGGTACGTGCTTCGCGATCACGCGGAACATCTGGCCGATGAAGCCCTCGGGGGTGTGGGCGACGACGCCGATCCGACCGCCGGGCCGGGTGACCCGGAGCATCTCGGACGCCGTCCGCTCCTGGTTGGGGGCGAACATCGAGCCGAAGACCGAGGTGACGACGTCGAAGCTGCCGTCGAGGAAGGTCAGCGCCTCCGCGTCCATCTGGACGTAGTCGATGACCAGGCCCTCGGCCTTCGCCCGTTGGCGGGCCCGCTCGAGCAGGCCCGGGACGTAGTCGATGCCGATGGCGTCGTTGCCCCGGCGAGCGGCGGCCATCGCGGCGTTGCCGCTGCCGGTCGCGACGTCGAGGACGCGCTCGGTGGAGCGCAGGTCGAGCGACTCGATCAGCAGCTCGCTGACGATCTGGATCGTCGTCCCGATCATGTGGTAATCGCCGCTGGCCCAGGTCGCCTGCTGGCGACCCTTGATCGCCTCGAGGTCGGGCATCGGCGTCGCGGTCGTCATCGTCTCGGCCGGGTTGGGCGCGGCCGGGGCGTGCGCGATCGTCATGGAGTCCCCTTTCGGTGGAGAAGGCAGAGAGTGGTGGCGCACCCCCAGACTCGCGCTAAAGGCGCCCTCCGCCATCGGGGGAATCCGGTAGTGACGCGGGACCGGTCCCGTTATTTCGTCGGCCATCGTGGGTGGATCGCTAGACTTGGCCGCCGATGATCGACCGCCTCCGCCGATGACCACGACCGTCCTGCTCGCCGACCCGGCGCTCGGCCGGCTCGCCGACCGGTTCGCGGAACGGCTGCCGGACGATGTCCGAGTCGTCGCGGTGCGTGGCTTCGACGACGAGGAGTTCGGACGGCTGGCCGGGGATGCCGAGATCCTCGTGAACGCCCGGCGGCCGATCGGTGCGGACGCGTTGCGCCTGGCGCCGAGGACCCGGCTGATCCAGTGCATCGGCGTCGGCATCGACGCGATCGACCTGGAGGCGGCTCGGGCGGCCGGCGTGGCCGTGGCCTACAACCCGGGCGTCAACCGGACCGGCGCGGCCGAACACACGCTCATGCTGATGCTGGCCCTGATCAAGCGCCTGCCGATCAGCGAGCACGTGACGCGCGCCGGGCGGTTCTCGCCGGGCGACGTGATCGGCGCCGGGATCGACGACCTCGCCGATGCGATCGTCGGGGTCGTGGGGATGGGCGAGATCGGGCGGACGGTGGCGGCGCTGGTCGCGGCATTCGGCTCGCGCGTCGTCTACGCGTCCCGGCGGCCGAACCCCGAGGTGGATGCCGCGCTGGGCGCACGACGGCTGGCGCTCGACGAGCTGCTGGAGACGGCGAACATCGTGACGCTCCACGTTCCGCTGGGCCCCGAGACGCACAACCTGATCGGCGCCGAGGAGCTGGCCCGGATGCGGCCGGGCTCGTGGCTCGTGAACTGCGGCCGGGGCGGTCTCGTGGACGAGGCGGCGCTGCGGGACGCGGTCGTGAGCGGGCATCTCGCCGGAGCGGCCCTGGACGTGCTCGAGCACGAGAACGACGGCACGAATCCGTTCGCGGACCTGCCGCAGGTCATCGTCACCCCGCACGTCGGCGGCGGGAGCCGGAACAGCATGGCGGGCGTCGTCGAGCGATCGACCGCCAACATCCGGCGGTTCCTCGCCGGCGAGGGGCTCCGGGACCAGGTGGTGCCCTAGCGGGCGCCCCGGACCCTCGCCTTCGGCGGGCCGGCAGCCGGCCGGCAGGTCGCGGGGCTCGCGGGGCTCGCGTCAGCTGGCGGACACGATCGGCGGTCTCAGCCCGCTGCCTCCGGGGCTTCGCTCGCGGGCACGGTCCGTGGCAGACGCCCCGAGGCGGGACGTCGGGTCGCGAGGATCGAGCCGGCGATCACGAGGACGAAGCCGGCGAGCATGGCGGGGGTCAGCGTCTCGTTCAGGACGAGCACGCCGAGGACCGCGGCCACGGCCGGATTGACGTAGGTGATGACCGTCGCTCGCACCGGCCCGATCTCGGCGATCAGCGCCGCGAAGATCAGGAACGCGGCCGCGGTGCAGACGACGGCGAGGACGACGATCGAGGCGACGACGTTCGGCGACGGCGTCGCCGCGGGCCACTGCGCGATCCCGATGGGGAGATACAGCAGGGCGCAGCCGGTGAGCGACAGCGCCATCACCCCGATCGACGGCAGGCCGGCGAGGCGACGGGCGAGGATCGCCGGCCCGATCGCATAGCAGACGGCCACGATCCCGACCTGCAGGAAGGCGACCGGCTGGGACGTCCCGATGTCGGCTCCGACGATGGCCAGCACGCCCACGAGTCCGATGCCGAGGCCGAGCCAGCCGAGCCGCTCGAACCGGTCCGTCCCGCCGGTGAGCAGCGCGAACACCGTGCCGACGAGGGGCGTTGCCGCGATGAGCAGCCCCGTCAGCGAGCTGGAGAGGTGCTGCTCGGCCGATCCGAGGAGGACCCACGGCAGCGCGATCTCGATCAGGGCGAAGGCCACCAGCCACCGCCAGCGGGCGAGGATCGGGCGGACGTCGACGCGGGCCAGGGCGATCGGCAGGAGGATCGCCGCACCCAGCGACGTGCGCGCGAGGACGAGCACCGGCGGCGTCACCTCGGCGACCGCGACCCGGATGAAGAGGTACGGGATGCCCCAGATGACCGACATCAGGGCGAAGAGGACGATTCCGCGCCGGCTCATCGGCGCGGGGGCTGGGCAGGCGTCATCCCGACGATCTTCGCAGAGATCGGATCGGAGCCGAGTGCGCCCGGTCAGGGGCTCCAGAACGCGGCGTCGCCGAGGATCTTCACGGCCGGCCCGCCGTCCGGCCGCACGATCGCGATCCGTGTCTTGCCGTCCGGCTCGAAGAGCGGGATCACGAACGAGGAGCTGTCCGGCGACCACAGGCGGTGGCTCGTCGCGTACTGGTCGAAGTAGGTGAGGAACTGGTCGACGAAGACCTGGCCCGGATCGACGACCAGCTGGGACCGGATCTTCCCGCTCGCGACGTCGACGAAGAGGAGCCGGACCTCGTTGGGCGGCGCCGAGGCCGCGGGGGAGCCGGAAGCGGCCGCGGACCCGCCGGGCACCGCGGACGGCGCCCCGGCGGGCGGGGCGGAAGCTGAGGGTTCCGCGGGCGAGGACGGCGCGATCGGAGCCGACGGCACGGGGCTCGACGCCGGTGCCGCCGAGTCGCCGCCGACGGGCTGGACGCGGATGGCCGCGATCGTCTTCCCGTCCGGCGACCACCAGTCGCTCACGACGTTCCCGTCCAGGAGCGTCCGAGGCGCGCCGCCGGCAGCGTCGAGCAGCCGGATCGGCCCGATCGGGATCGAGAACCGGGTGGCCGACACGGCTGCCGGGCCGATCGACGAGATTCGGTCACCGATGGGGTCGAACGTCGTCGCGGCGAACCCGAACACGGGCATCGTCCGCTCGCCGGACCCGTCTCGGGCCGCGAGGACCACGTCGGATGCAGCACCCGCGCCGGCGCGGATGAAGCTGATGAACCGATGGTCCCGGCTCACGACGGCCGATCGGAAGTCGCCCGGCGTGCCGAGCGGGTCGGCGACCGGCGCCCCGTCGAGGCCGATCTCGCCGAGGAAGGCCCCGGGCCCGGCCCCGATGTGGGCGAGAACCCGGCTCTGATCGATCCAGTCGAAGTAGAACGGGTTGCCGGAGCGGATCGTCGACCCGACCGCCGAGCCGTCGATCGGGGCGCTGCCATCGGCCTTGACGATTCGGAACGAGAGCCCGGACGGGTCGTCCGCGAGGTACGAGATCGACGTCCCGTCGGGCGTCCAGGCCAGGTAGAACGGCCCGATCGAGCCGCTCCGCAGGAGCGTGACCGGGGCCTTGACCTCGCCGGCCAGAGCCGCCTTCGCATCGAACAGCAGGATCTCGTGCCCGCCACTGGCGTTGCCCCGGATCAGGGCGATCCTCGAGCCGTCGGGCGACCACGTCGGAAAGAAGAAGGTCGAGTCGCCGCCGGGCCAGATCGGCGTCGCTCGGCCGTCGGCGCCGACCACGGTCAGCGCCCCGTCGCTGCCCTGGACGACAATCGCCCCGGACGTCGCGAACGGGCCGCCGGGGATCGTGCCGGGCGAGGGGAGCGCCGCCGGATCGAACGACGGCAGGCTCGGGACGGCGGACGCGACGGTGGATGGGGCGACCGCCACGAGCGAGGAGGAGGGGACGACCGAGGCCGCCGACGGACTCGGCGACGGCACAGCGGAGCCGCCGGTCAGCGCGGGGACCCCGAAGATCACCGCCGCCAGGATCGCGATGACGCCGGCCCCGAGCAGGAGATCGACGACCAGGCTGCGTCCGCGAGCCGGCTCCGGCGTGTCTCCCGGCGCGGGCGAGGCCGGCCCGCTGGGCGGCGTCGTCCCGGGCGGCCACGCGGGCGGGGGTGTCGAGCCCGCAGGATCGGGCTGGGTCGGGCCGGGCTCCATCGCGTCACCATACGCCGCGGCAACGCGGCCGGATGCCGGGCCCGTCCCGCCCCCGCCGAACCGCGACGCACGGGGCGCTCAGGCCGGCGGCCGAAGGTTCCCGATCTCCGCGATCCGCGTGAAGTCCTTGCCGGAGAACGAGATCTTCGTGCGGTCCGGCGACTCGGTGAAATCGGACGAGCTCGTCTGGCCGCTGTCGCCGTCGTAGAGGCGGAGGGTCGAGCCGGAGACCTCGTAGGAGCCGCCGTAGGCCTTGTGGCCGACGGGGTCCTCGATGTGGCGGCCGACCTCGCTCGCCGACGGGAACTGCAGGTACGTGCCGTCGGGGAAGAACGCGTAGAACTCCGTGGTCGAGCCCCACGTGCCCGAACCGGGCGGTCCCGTGATGTCCAGCTGGAGGCCGAACGTGGTCGCGGAGTAGAGGCCGTCCAGGGCCACCCCGGTCCGGGCCGGGGTCGCGAGGTCCGAGGCCGGGATCGACGCCCGATGCTCTGCCTCGGCGATCCGTGCGGCGGCCTCGGCGCCCGGGACCGGCCCGTCGATGCCGGGAAAGTGCCCGTCGGGGACCTGCGCGAGGAGCTCCCGCCGGATCGCCTCGACCTCGTCGGCCCCGAGACCCTGCAGGTGGTTCGGGAGGACCGTCAGGCTCAGGACGTCCAGCAGCGGGCCGTAGTCCTGCGTCGAGCCCTTGTCCGCCCACAGGACGATCAGCGCGGAGGCGGCGCGGGACTGCTCGGCCGGAGCGAGCGGCCGCTGCCAGATCCAGCCGCACGTGTTCAGGTAGCCGATCGTCAGCCCGTTCGTGAGTGGCGGCTGGTCGGCGAAGAGGTACTCCGCGATCCGGGCGTCGCCCGGCGGGACCTGCCACGTCGTCCAGTTGACGGCCCGGACCTCGGCCTGCGCCCCCGCCAGGAGCTCCGCGACCTTCGCCGGTTTGGCCATCGACCCCACCCCCGTGCTGCGCCGGCATTGTCGCAGGCCGGTCACGCCGGGGCGTCGTGCGTTGACCGTGGCGGTCCTTCCGCGCACCCGGCGAGCGGCGTACATTTCGGGTTCCCGATGCGCGATGGAGGCCGAACGATGTCGATGCGAGAGTCCCTGGTCCAGGCGATGCACCTGCCCGAGGACACGGACACCGCCCGCTGGCTGCAGGAGCGCAGCCTCGCGATCGCCGACGTGGACACGATGAGCCAGGCGATCCACGACGTGTACTGCGGCGCGACCGCCGACCACAACCACCCGAACGACAAGGACCGCGCCCAGGCCCACCAGATGATCGACGCGCTCCAGAAGGCCGCCTCCTCGGTCCCGCCCGCCTGACGCTCGCGCGCTGCTCCGCCGCCGGGTCGGTCCACCGCTCGCCGCCCCGAAGCGGCTTGCTATCCTCCGCCCGGTGCGCCTGCCCACCCGGATCGCCGATTCCGTCGCCCCGCCCCGCCTCGGCCGGAGCTTCCGCTGGCTCTGGTCCGCCGCGATCGTCAACCAGGCGGGCGACGGCGTCACGCTTGCCGCCGGCCCTCTCCTCGTCGCCTCCCTGACACGCGACCCGTTCCTCGTCTCGCTTGCGCTCCTGAGCGAGTACCTGCCGGTCCTCCTCTTCGGGCTGATCGGCGGGGTGGTGGCCGATCGGGTCGACCGGAAGCGGATGGTCGTCGTCGTGAACCTGGGCCGCGCGTTCGTGCTCGCCGTCCTCGTCGCGACGATCGCATCCGGTGCCGTGAACATCGCCCTGGTGCTGTTCGCGCTCTTCGTCCTCGGGACCGCCGAGACGTTCGCCGACTCGGCCAGCAGCACCCTCCTGCCGAGCGTCGTCCCGCGCGAGCACCTCGGGATCGCGAACTCCCGGTTCCTCGGATCGGGCCTCCTTGCGAACCAGCTGCTGTTCCCGCCCGTCGGCGCGTTCCTGTTCGCGGTCGGGATGGCGATCCCGTTCGCCGTCAACGCGGTGACCTTC
>DATBGP010000071.1:0-3036 GCA_036557925.1 Candidatus Limnocylindrales bacterium
CGGTCGTCGTCGACGACCGCGGCAGCGGGAGCGGGATGGGCATGATCCTCGGGATCATCGCCATCGTCGTCCTTCTCGTCGCCGTCTGGTACTTCGCCATCGGCCCGGGCGCCTCGTCGTCTGGCTCGACCAACACGGGCGGCGACAACCCGCCGGCCGCGACCGAGCAGGCCCCGGCGGCGCCGTCGGAGGCGCCGGCCGCCTCCTGACCCCCAATCGATGCGACGGGTCGCCCGCGTCCGGCGACCCAGGCCGGACTTCACGGCGGCCCGTCGAACCGTCACCATCACCCCCAGCACAGGGAGGTCTCGCGTGGGAACTCAACCCCTGGTCCTCGTCGCGGATGACGAGCCGCGGATCACGAAGCTCGTCTCGATCGCCCTCAGCGAGGAGGGCTTCCGGGTCGTCACCGCGACCGGCGGCGAGGATGCCCTCGCCAAGGCCGAGGAGATCCGTCCCGACATCGTCCTCCTCGACATCGTCATGCCCGATCTCGACGGCATCGAGGTCATGCGCCAGCTCCGAGAGGCGCGTCCCGTCCCCGTCATCCTGCTGACCGCCAAGGGAGCCACGGCCGACAAGGCCAAGGGCCTCGACCTCGGCGCCGACGACTACATCGCCAAGCCGTTCCATCCCGACGAGCTGGCCGCGCGGGTCCGGGCGGTCATCCGCCGATCGACCGGCGTGGAGCCGGGGGCCGGCGTGGTCGCCTTCGACGACGTCGAGATCGACCTGGAGCGGCGCATGGTCCGTCGCGGCGGCGAGCTGGTCCAGCTCTCCCGCACGGAATGGCTGCTCCTCCAGCACCTCGCGACGCACCCCGGAAAGGTCGTCCTCCACACCGAGCTCCTGACCAAGGTCTGGGGCCCGGAGTACCGCGACGATCTCCAGTACCTCCGTGTCTGGATCTCGCGCGTCCGCCGCAAGCTCGGCGCGAAGCCGGGCGAGCCCGGCCGGATCCGGACCTTCCAGGGCATCGGCTATCTGCTCGACGTCGAAGGGACCGCCGGTGGCGGCCCCGAGACCGACAGCGATGAGCCCGCCGAGAACGCCGAAGCGGCCGCGGCCGAGACGTCGAAGTCGGATGGCAAGGAGGCTGCCGCCGTCGGCTGACGGTCGCTCGACGCACATCGCCCGGACGGCGCCCGCCCCATCCCGCGGCGGGCGCCACTGCGTTGTCACCGGCGCGCCTCCGTGTCGAACCCGCTGCCATCCGGACGCCTGCCATGGTCGCCGTCCTCCTCTCCGTGACCTTCGCCTGTGGACTGTTCATCGCGGGCGCCCACGTCCTCAACCGGGGATTCGTCGCGCCCGTCTACGACGTCGCCGCGAATCTCGTCGCCTTCGGATCCGCCACGGGAGCCTCGCTGTTGCTCAGCCACTGGTTCCCGGCGGCGCTCTCGGCCGCGGCGATTGGTTGCTGGCTGGTGCTCGCTCGTCGGACCTACCTGGCTCGACGAGCTGGCCGATTCAGCGCGCACCAGGGCTCGAGCCACACCCGATTCCTGTCACATGACAGCCAGGCGGACTCGTAGGCGCCGGTGGGGCCGTGAAAGGGCCCGAATCTGCCCGCAGTTAGCTCTCGGTGGCTAACGCGACCCTCCCAGCGGCCGCTGCACCGACTTTGTGCCCGCATGAGTGTCATTTGCCAACGTTCGCGCGGGTGAGCGGCGCGCGGTGCCCCGGTGCGGCCCTGCACCAGGACCGGATCGCCCGTCATCCGGCTGTAAGGCGGGAGCGCTGCGAAGGCGTCGGGCCGTCACAGGCCTCCGGGCACGCTGGGCTCCCCGCCTTCCCGGCGGATCCGGAAGGGAGGCCAACGACATGACCTACGAAGAGAGAGTCATCCGGACGACGGACGAGCCGACCTACACCGGCGACGAGGTCGTCGCGCGGCGCGTCACCACCTCGCCGAGTGGCGCCGAGCTGGCCAGCCGGCTCGTCATCTTCCTGTTCGGGATCGTCCAGGTCCTGATCATCCTGCGGATCGTGCTGCTGCTCCTGAACGCCCGCGAAGGCAACGATCTCGTCTCGTGGATCCTCAACGCGAGCCAGATCTTCGTGGCCCCGTTCGAGGGCATGCTGAACACGAACGCGCTGTCCTCGGGCGGCTCGGTCCTCGACGTCGCCGCGATCCTCGCGCTCGTCGGCTGGACGATCGTCGAGGCGCTCGTCCTCGCCCTCCTGAACATCTTCCGGCACCGGCCGGCCACGATGTAGTCACCCGAACCTGCGGCCGACGGCCCTCGGCCGCCCGCGACCGGATCGGGCGTGACGGGTCCCGGTCCGGTCGTCTCGACGACGGCGACACCCACGCGGTGTCGCCGTCGCCCTCTGTCAGGCACCACCCCGGAGTGCAGGGCCCGAGCCCGCGCCCGCGCCCGCGCCCGCGCCCGCGCCGGGAGCCTGCCCGCTCCCTGCTACTGTCGGGACGTGCAGCGGTACGACCCCCGGACGGCGCTCGTCGTCGTCGACTTCCAGAACGACTTCGCCGATCCGAAGGGCTCCCTGGCCGTCCACGGGAGCGAGAACATCATCCCGATCGTCAACCGCGAGATCGCCTCCGCCCGGGCCGCCGGCGGGCTCGTCGTGTTCACCCAGGACTGGCACCCCGAGTCGACGCCGCACTTCGCGAAGGACGGCGGGATCTGGCCGGTCCACTGCGTGGGCGGGACGTGGGGCGCGGAGATCCACCCCGACGTCGACCCGGTCGCGGTCGCCGAGTCGCCGCGGGTCCGGAAGGGCGAGAACGGCGAGGACGGCTACTCCGGCTTCACGATGAAGGACCCGCTGACCGGCGAAGCGATGCCGACGGCCCTCCAGGGCATCCTCCGGGAGCGGGGCGTCGAGCGGGTCGTCGTCTGCGGCCTCGCCACGGACTACTGCGTGAACGCGACGGCGGTCGACGCGGCCCGCCTCGGCTTCGACGCGGCCGTGCTGATCGACGCCTGCCTCGCGGTCGACCTGAACCCCGGCGACGGCGAGCGGGCGATCGACGCGATGGTCGCCGCCGGCGTCCAGACCTGGTCGACCCGG
>DATBGP010000072.1:0-1600 GCA_036557925.1 Candidatus Limnocylindrales bacterium
TCGTCGGCGGCCGGGCCACGCACTTCTGCTCCTGGGACCCGTGGCTTCCGGCGGCCGATCGCACCGGCTCCCGGGCGATCCTCCGGACGATGTCCGTGCCGGCTCGGGCCGGCCGGCGCTGGTCGGAGCTGCCGGGCGGGGAGGGGAGCGTGGGCCCGGCTCGCGACGCCGACGCGCGGGAGGCGATCCGGGCCGCCCGGACCGAGCGGACCCGCCGAGCGGCGGCCACGCGCCGCGCGGCGGCGCGCGCCTCCGTCGGCCGCTGATCGATGTCGATCCTCCGCCTCGACCGGGTCCGCCGCGAGGTCGGGACGTTCGTGATCCTCGACGACGTCACGGCCGCGATCACGGTCGACGACCGGATCGGGCTGGTCGGCCCGAACGGCGCGGGCAAGACGACGCTCCTGCGGATCGCGGCCGGACGCGACGAACCCGACGGCGGCGAGGTCCACCGGAGGCGGGGGCTGGCCATCGGGCTGCTCGCCCAGGAGTCGCATTTCGACGCGGCGTTCATGGCCGCGCCGGACCTCCGGGCCGCCGTCCGGCACGGTGCCGCGCATCTCGAGGAGATGGCCGCGCGCCTCGCTGAGCTCGAGCAATCGGGCCGGGTCGAGGAGGCGGCCTATGCGGACCTCCAGCACCGGTTCGAGGTCCTCGGCGGCTACACGCTCGACCAGCGGGTCGACGAGGCGCTCTCCGGGCTCGGGTTCACCCGCGACGAGTGGGCGAAGCCGCCCACCGCGCTCTCGGGCGGCGAGCAGACGCGAGCGACCCTCGCCCGGCTCGTCATCGCCCAGCCCGACCTCCTGCTCCTGGACGAGCCGACGAACCACCTCGACATCGGCGCCATCGAATGGCTCGAGGAGCACCTCCGCCGCCGCCACGGCGCGCTGCTCGTCGCCTCCCACGACCGGGCCTTCCTGGACGCGACGGTGACGCGTGTGTGGGAGCTCCGGGACCGGCGACTGACCGCGTTCCGCGGCGACTACAGCGCCTACCACCGCCAGCGGGTCGAACGCGACGCCCGGGCCGCGAAGGACGCCGAGACCCAGGCCGGATCGATCGAGCGCGAGCAGGAGCTCGTCCAGCGCTATCGGTCGCACCGGAAGTTCAGCAAGATGCATGAGCACGAGGCCCGCCTCGAGCGGCTCCAGGCCGACCGGGTGGAGGCGCCGAAGTCGAGCCGCAAGCTGCGGCTCCCGGCCGGCGCGCTCGCCGGCGGCGGACCGAGCCGCTCGGGCGAGATCGTCGTCCGGGCCGAGGGCCTCGTCGTCGGCTACCTGCCGGGTCGCGGCGCACTGGACGCGGACGGCCGTCCGGCCGTGGACCCGAAGCGGATCGCCACGGTGCCGTTCCTCGCCGCCCAGCGCGGCGACCGGATCGGGATCGTCGGGCCGAACGGGGCGGGCAAGACGACGCTCCTCCGGACGATCGCGGGCGACCTGCCGCCGCTCGACGGCATGCTGACGTTCGGGAACGCGGTCCAGCCCGGCTACCTGGCCCAGCTCCGGGGCGCCGCGATCCCCGGCACGACGGTGATCGACGCCCTCCTCGAGCAGATCCCCGTCACGCCCGGCGAGGCCCGGTCGTACCTCGCCCG
>DATBGP010000073.1:0-6724 GCA_036557925.1 Candidatus Limnocylindrales bacterium
GTTGCCACCCACGAAGGCGTTGCCACCCACGAAGGCGTTGCCGCCGACGAAGGCGTTGCCGCCGACGAAGGCGTTGCCGCCCACGAACGCGAACCCACCCACGAAGGCATTGCCGCCGACGAAGGCGTTGCCGCCGACGAAGGCGTTGCCACCGACGAAGGCGTTGCCACCGACGAAGGCGTTGCCGCCGACGAAGGCGTTGCCGCCGACGAAGGCATTGCCGCCCACAAAGGCGTTGCCACCCACGAAGGCGTTGCCGCCGACAAAGGCGTTGCCGCCCACCTCGGCGCTGATCTTCGTGACGGCGTTCGGATCGGTCAGGCCGG
Organism: Candidatus Limnocylindrales bacterium; assembly: GCA_036557925.1. Lineage (GTDB taxonomy): Bacteria > Chloroflexota > Limnocylindria > Limnocylindrales > CSP1-4 > CF-46. The sequence continues at coordinate 327 of DATBGP010000073.1, forward strand.
TGTAGGCCTGCTTGATGTCCTTGAACAGGAAGACGTCGTAGTCGGCCGGCAGGCCGGACAGCGACAGGTGCACCGACGATCCCGGCTTGACGTTGAACTTGTACCAGCGCGCTCGACCGGGCGCGTCGATGAAGCCCCTGGTCGCCGACCCGGCCGCCGTCCGCGAGCTGATGTCGAAGGCGTACGGCCACTGGTCATTCGGCGGGGAGGTCACGATGCACGAGCCGACGGCGCCTGACCCGCCCGGTCCGGCGGTGATCTGGGCCGCGACATAGGTCGACAGCGTCCCGACGGTGACCGGCACGGAGCCGGCAAACGCGGACTGGCCGTTGGCATCCGTCGTGATCGACTGCGACCCGACCGATGCGGCAGCCGGACTCAGGGTCCCGTTGGGGCAGGACGAGGCCGTCCGGAACGTGACCGTGTATGTGCTCGACGGGACACCGTTGAACAGGCCGGCGACGACGAGGGTGTTCGCAGCGGCCGGGCTGTCGAGGATGGTGCCATTCGGTGTGCCGCTCAGGCCTGCGACGGCCTCGTACAGGGCCGGGATGCCGGTGATCGCCCCGACCGAGACCGGGATCGAGACCGAGCGAGTGTGGCCGTTGAGCGTCCCCGTGAGCGTGGCCGTGTACGAGCCCGGTGTGGCTCCGACGGTGGCACTCACGTGGACGGGCACGATGGCGCCCGTCGCCGCGCTCGCGGCGTCGAGCGCGACCGACACGCCCTGGCCCGCCGGAGCGATCGAGGCCGAGACGGCGATGAGTCCATCACCGTCGGACTCCGACTGGACGCCGCTGTCGGCGGCGCCGCCCGGATTCAGGGACAGGGTGAAGGGATCGGGCGCACCCCAGGAGAAGTCGGTCGCCGTCGGAGGAGGCGGCGGTGCGATCGCCAGATCCGGGTAGACGGTGACCGAATCCAGGACGATCCCGAACGGGTCCGAGTCGGCGTCCGTCGAGACGAATTGAATCTCCGCGGAGGTCTGGGCCGGGCCGGCGGTGAACGTGAGCGCGCCGGCCTGGTACGCCATCTGCGCCGGCGTCGGGGCCGTGTCCGGCGCGTGGGCGACCACGGCATGGGTGAACGTCGAACCGACCTGGACGCCGTCGACCTTGACGATCATCGTTGGCGCGACGACGGCATCCCGGTTTGCGGAGTACTGGAACTCGAGGCGATACGACTGGCCGGCGACGGTCGGCACGGTCTGGGTGATGGTGCCCGGGGCGCTGCTCGTCTCGGGTCCGGTCGGCAGGACCTCGCCATCGAGGTCCAGGGACTGGACGCCGTCGGCCGCGGGCCAGTAGCCGGTTGGCACCGTCTGGACGCTGCTGCCCCCGACCGTCCAGCCGGTGAGGGCGCTCGTCGGGGCCGTGAAGAGCTGGTTGTCGGCGCCCGGCGGCGCGATGACGGGCGTCTCGAAGCTGCCGTTGGTCAGCGTGTCGATGCCGACCTTGAGCGTGCCCTGGAGGAACGAGTTGAAGTCGCCGTTGGAGCCGGTGACCTCGAAGCCGTACTCGTCGCCGTTCTGGACGGTGACCGAGGTCGAGCCGGCGTAGTCGAACCCGTTGGAGGGCGTCGTGCAGCAGCTCGTCGGGCCGGCCGCGACGAGGGCCGGGGCAACGTAGGTCGTCACGCCGCCGTGAGTCACGTAGGCCTTGAGACCTACCGTGACCTGGAACCAGGCGTGCAGCCCGGTCAGGCGATAGTTCAGGGGGATGGTGCCGTCGGCCTGGGCAACGGCGTGGAGACTCCACGTCTTGAGCGGCACGCCGCCGCCGGTCGTGCCCACCCCGAACGCGTAGTCCAGCTCGGCGAGGCCGCCGGTGCCGTCGTGCGAGACGGTCGCGGTCCCCGGGCCCGAGGCGGTCCACGCAGTCGACGGAACGGTGACCGTGACGACCGCGTTCGACGCCGCCACGGGAACGGTCAGCACGGTCGCCTGGGCGACCAGCAGGATGCCCGCGAAGAGGGAGAACGCTCGCGAGCGGGTCAGCCGGGAGCGGCGGTTCCGCCCCACGAGGCGGGACAGGACGGGATGAATCCCCGGGGCGCGGGTGACGGGCACGGGAGAGTCCTCCAGGGTGGAATCCCGGCCCTATCCGGGATCCATGCGACGGGCACGACGTCGCTGGCACGCGCCAGTGACCTGCGAGTATGGGACCTGTGGCGGGTGAGCGGTAGGTCATATCACCGATGCCGACCGTCAGGCCGACGACACCCGGCTACCCGGTGCGCGGACGCCCCACGTTTCGTCGCACGAGCCGTGCAGCCTCAGGCCGCGGATCCCGCCAGCTGCTCCGACGCCGAGAGCCCGGCCCCCACCGCCTCCTCGAACGTCCATGCCCGGCCGCGCGCGACCGCCGCCTCCGCGCGCTTCTCGCCGAGGGTCTCGCGGGCCGCCGCGAAGTGCCCGGCGAGCTCCGCGTCGAGCGTCGGCGGGCGCGGCGAGTTGATCTGCCGCCGGACGGCCTCGGCGCCGCCGAGGACCTCGAACCCGCGCTCCTCCTGGCCGGCCCGGGCGAGGAGCACGCCGACGTCCTCGAGGATGAACGTCAGCGAGAACCGGTCGTCGAGCTCGCGCTGGAGCTGGAGCGCATCGGCATACCGGGCCGCGGCCGCCGCATGGTCGCCGAGGTCGCGCGCGGCGTTGCCCAGCGTGAACGTCGAGTGGGCGACCATCGCCCGGTCGCCGAGCTCGCGGGAGAGCCGGAGGGCGTCCTCGAGGTGCCGCCGCGCCCCGGCCAGGTCGCCGTTGAGGATCCGGTAGTAGCCGGCGTTCATCTCGCCGATCCCGATGCCGCGACGGTCGCCGATCTGCCGCCGCAGCTCGAGCGCGCGGTCGTTGATCGCGAGCGCGGCCGGGTAGTCGCCGTCGAACTCGGCGAGGATCGCGAGGTTGCCGTCGGTGGTCGCGACGCCGGCCAGGTCGCCGACCTGCTCGCGAACGTCGCGACTCGCCTGGTAGCTCGCCTTCGCGGCTCCGTAGTCGCCCTGGAGCTGGGCGACCACCCCGGCGAGGTGCAGCATGTCCCCGACGCCGGCTCGCTCACCTTCCTGCTCGAACGTCGCCATCGCCGTGTCCAGGTGGCGACGCGCCTCCTCGAACCGGCTCTGGCGCTTGGCCGTCTCGGCGATCGATGCCTCCGCCCATGCCCCCTGGACGTGCTCGCCGAGCTCCGATGCGAGGGTTCCCGCCTCGGCGGCGACCGCCTCGGCTCGGGCGAGCTCGCCGACGACCTGGAGGACCTTCGCGAGCTTCAGCTGCGCCTCGACCTTCGCCGAGCCGTCGAGGAGCGGCACGAGCCGGTCCAGGTACTCGATCGCCGACGCGTTCGCGTAGGCCAGCCGAGCCGCGTCCGCCGCCCGGCCCAGATAGATGACCTTCCGCTCGTCGTCGTCGCTCAGCCAGAAGTGGTGGGCGAGGAGGTCGAGCTGCCGATCGACGCCGTCCGGATCGGCCGCCTCGATCCACGATCCGACCCGGCCGTGGAGCCGGGCGCGGAGGGCGAACGGCAGGCTCTCGTAGGCCACCTCCTGGGTCGCCACGTGCTTGAAGAGGTAGGCGTGGTCGAGCTCGCGATCGAGGCTGATCAGGTCGGCGGTCCGGAGCTCGCCGAGCTGGACGAGGACGTCGTCCAGCGACCCGAGCTCCGGGTAGGCGCCCGGCAGGATCGGCGCCTCGAACACCCGGCCCACCACGCTCGCGACCTTGAGCGTGCGGCGCGGACCGTCGGTCATCGAATCGATCCGCGAGAGGACGAGGCTGTGGAGGCTCTCGGGCAGGTCGAGCCGCCGGAGTGACGCCACGTCGGAGGGATCGACGCCGTGGGCGGCGATCCAGCTCATCAGCTCCTCGATGTAGAACGGGTTGCCGCCCGACCGCTCCACCAGCAGCTCGACGAAGGACTGCGGGATCCCGGCCTGCCCCGAGCCCGGCGCAACCTGTTCGAGCTTCAGCTCGATGAGCGCGAGCGCGTCGTCGCCGCGGAGCTCGTCCAGCGCGATCTCGTCGAAGTCCGGGATCCGCTCGACGCCGAGCCCGCCGCCGGGCTCGGAGACCGGCCGGTAGGCGATCACGATCAGGACCGGCAGGTCGGCGGTCGCCCGGCCGAGGACCTCCAGGAGATCGCGCGACAGCGGGTCGATCCAGTGGCAGTCCTCGAGGACGAGGATCACCGGCTCCTCGCCCGAACGAGCCCGCAGCACGGCGGCCAGGAGGTCCTCGAGCGATCCCTTCCGCAGCTTCGCGTCCATCGCCGCCGTCAGCGGCGTGTCCGGCATCTCGATCCCGATGAGCGACGCGACGAGCGGCGCCCGTTCGACGAGGTCGGGATCGATCGCCGCGAGCGTCTCCCGAACGCGGCGCGCCTGGCGGGCGTTCGAGTCGTCGTCCTCGAGCCGCAGCAGCCGGCGCCAGATCTCGCGCCAGACGAAGTAGCTCGTGTTCGTCCCGAACGACTGGCACTCGCCGAAGGCCACGAACAGGCCGCGCCGCCGGGCGATCCGGACGAACTCCGCGATCAGCCGCGACTTGCCCATCCCCGCGTCCGCCGAGATCCCGACGATCCGTCCGTCGCCGTCGATCGTCTTCGTCAGCGCCCGGTCGAGCTGGGCGAGCTCCTGGCGCCGGCCGACGAGCTGGAGCTGGAACCGGGTCTTCCGCCGCGACGCGCGCTCCAGCGAGCCGGTGAGCGCGTGGGCCGTGATCGTCGCGGTCTTGCCCTTGACCGTGAGCTCGGGCAGCGGCTCCCAGATGAACGCGTCGCCGGCCTCCCTCCGGACCACGTCCTCGACGTAGATGGAGCCCGGCGGTGCCTTCGACAGCAGGCGGGCGGCGAGGTTCACGGCGTCGCCGAGGCAGACGAACGTCCGCCGCATCGCGTGGCCGTAGGTGCCGCTCCGGAGCCGGCCGCGGGTGAGCCCGATCTGGATCTCCCGCGCGTCGGTCGACCGGTCGAGGTCGCGCAGCTCGAGCGCCGCCGAGGCCGCCCGGGCGCCGTCGTCCTCGTGGGCGACCGGCGAGCCGAAGACGCCGTAGAGATAGGCGCCCTTGTCGCCGAGGGTCAGCTGGAGGACGCTCCCGCCGTAGCCGGCCATGATCGCCTGGGCCCGGCGGACGAAAGCGTCGAGCTTCTCGATCGCCTCGGGGTCGTCGTCGTAGTCGATCCCGCCGAAGCGGAGGAAGACCGGGATCGCGGGGCGGAGCTCGGACAGCAGCTCGCCGCGCGCCGACCGCAACCGCTCGTAGACCTCGGGCAGGATCCACGGCGTCACGAGCACCTCGTCGAGGGCGGGAGGCTCCTCGACCTCCATCGTGGGCACGTCCACGGTGAGCTGCTCGACCACCCCGAAGACCCGGTGGCGCTCGTCGTCCTCGCGGCGCTCGCGGATCCGGACCCGCTCGCCGAGGCTCTCGAGCGCCGACGGCTCCAGGACCACCTCGCCCTTCTCGGCGTGATGCTCGGCCTCGGCGAGGTCGTCGATCAGGGCTCCCGCGAGGACGTCGATCAGCTGGATCTGCGGATCGCCGACGACGAAGCGGCGCGCGCGGCCGACCGCGACCGCGACCTTCAGGGCGAGCTGGACCTCCGTCCCGCCGGGCGTCGTGATCCGCCCGACACGGTCCATCGCCTCCTGCATCGCGAGGGCCGCGGCCGTCGCCCGCAAGCCGTCGTCGCCGTCGAGCCAGCAGGTGATCGCGTCGCCCGAGAAGTAGATGACGTCGCCGCCGCGGCGATCGAGCTCGTCGATGACCGCGTGGAAGACCCGGCCGAGGTTGGCGGTCAATTCCTCCGCGCCGCGCTCCGGACCGAGCTCGGTGGCCAGCGCCTCGGTCAGCGGCGTGAACCCCGAGATGTCCGCGAAGAGGGCCGCGCCCTCGACGCGATCGGGCATCTCGCGATGGGTCGAGAGCGCCCAGCGACGGTCTCGCGCGATGTACGCCTCGGGCTCGTCGCGCGCGAGATCGGGTGCGTCCGCAGCCGACGTCAGGGTCCCCACGCCGCTCATTGTGCGGTGCGGTGTCGAACGGTGGGGTCGAAGCGACCCGACCGGGTGTTGGCGGGCCGCGCGGAGCCGCCCGTACACTCCGCGCGATGACCGGCCGCGTCTTCCGTCGCTCGCTCGATCCGGACATGCCCGTCGCGGTCGAGGCCCACGGCGCGACGATCCGCGACTCGGCCGGACGCGAGTACCTGGATGCGGCGGGTGGCGCGATCGTCGTCAACGTCGGCCACGGGCGGTCGTCCATCGCCCGGGTCCTCGGGGAGCAGCTCGAGCGGCTCGCCTTCGCCCACGGCTCCGCGTTCACGAACGAGCCCCTCGAGACCTACGCGGCCGAGATCGCCCCGCACCTCCCCGTCGACGATCCCGCGATCTACCCGGTCAGCGGCGGC
>DATBGP010000074.1:0-2027 GCA_036557925.1 Candidatus Limnocylindrales bacterium
CTGGTCGCCGAGCTCCTCGCCGGGGCGGTCGCCGCCCTCGTCTTCGTCTTCCTGCACCCCGGCGAGGCGCCGGATGCGCTGTTCGGCGGGACCGCCGAGTCCGTGGAGGCGTCCGCGACCGCGCGATCCAGTTGAGGAGACTCCGGGCGGGCCGATCGGCCGGACCCGCGCCGGCGATCCGCCGGGCGGTCGCGACGGGCTAGGCGTTCGCGACCGGCTCGGCCTCCGCCGCGGCTTCGATCGCGTCCGCGCCGTTCGAGGACGCCTGCTCCGCCTTGTCCTTCGCCTTGGCGAGGCTGTCCGCCACCTGCGTCTGGACGTCGGCGATCGTCTCCTGTACCTGGGCGCCGACGGCGTCGATGTCGATCGTCTCGATGTTCTTCCGCGCCTTCGCGAAGACCTCGCGGACGTCCTGGTCCGACTGGACCGCGAACGCCACGACGGCGGCGACCCCGGCGAACACGCCGATCACGATGCCGATGACCAGACCAAGGCCGAACTTCATGGCGTGTCCCTCCCGATCTCGCTCCGGGCGCGCACCGCCCGGCCTCTGTTCGTCTCGCTTCACGTCGGGCGTGGCCGCGTCGCGCGATGGGACGGTGGCGGCGCTCGTCCCGAGGATCGTCGTGAGCCGCGCGGGAACGGGCAAGGGTGCGCGCCCCCGACGGGCGGGCGCGTGGCGCCGGGGTCAGCGCGTCAGAAGAACGAGGAGCACCACGGCGCTTCGCGGGTACGGAGGAGCGAGTCCGCAAGGTCCAGGGCACCCGGACGGTGCTCATCGAAGCCGCGCTGGAGGACGGCCCGCGCCAGCCGTGTGCCGCCGAGGAAGGCCGCCCCGAGGGCGCCGGACGAGATGGTCAGGTCGGGCGAGCGCTCCGACGGCGTCGCCGTCGCCCCCTCGGGCGAGGCGTCGAGGACGACCCGGATGCGCTCCTCGATCCGCACGTCGTCGGCGTCGGCGCCGTCGCCGTCGACCAGCTCGAGGACGATCGATCCCGTCCGCTCGTAGCGCCGCGCCTGGAGCGCCGCCGGCACATCGAGAAGCTTCACCCACAGGCCGTCGCCGATGTCGTCCGGGGTCGTCGCCCGGAGGTTCGTGAGGAGCCAAGGCAGCCGCTCCTCGGGCGATCGCCGCTCGGCGCGGACCGAGGCCACCCAGTCGATGCTCGCGACGTACCGCCAGAGCGCCAGTTGGACCTCGTCGGTCAGGGCGTGGAGGTCGTCGACGAACAGCTTGTTCGCGGGCTGGCGGTCATCCCACTTGTCCTCCGTGTGGTAGCGGACGAAGCCATCGGGAGTCCCGGCCGCGTCGAGGTGCAGGGCGACGAAGCCCTTCCACTTCGAACCCCAGACATCCGCCGACAGGCCGAAGTCGTCCTTCCACGTGATCGGCCGGCGCCAGATCTCGCCGGGCTGCCGGACGCGGACGGCTTCGTAGATCCCGCGGCAGATCTCGAGCGCGGCGTCGTCGGCGGCAACGAGCGACATCCGGCCCGAGTCGGGGGCGGCCGGGACGAACGAGGTCTGCCTCGGCCGGAGCGTCCAGGACGTCCAGGTCGTCGCCGGCCCGTACCCGAAGCGGCCGTAGATCGGGTACTCCGAGGCGAACAGCATCGAGACGACCTCCCCCCGCTCGCGCGCGCCCTGGTGCCCGGCCCGGACCATCCGGGACAGGACGCCGCGCCGGCGATGGGTCGGCAGGACCGTCACGCCGCTGACGGCCGAGGCCGGGATCTCGTGGCAGCCGGGAACCGTCAGCCTGCCCGCCCAGGTCCGGAACGTCCCGCAGATCCGGTCGTCGTCGAACGCCGCCCAGGTCCGGCTGAGATCCCAGTGCTGGCCGACCTCGTCCGCGACGGCCTGGACGTTCGGGCGGTCGAGGAATCCGGTGCTCAATGCGTCGATGAAGCTGACCAGCTCGGCGGGCTGGACGGGTCGGACCTCGAGGGACATCGGCGCGGACAATAGCAGAGGAGCGAGGGTCTTCCGTCAGGTCAGAGACGTTCGAGGAGGCTGCCGTGACGAGC
>DATBGP010000075.1:0-7735 GCA_036557925.1 Candidatus Limnocylindrales bacterium
ACTCGATCACGCCGACGAGGAGCGTGAAGAAGATCGGGATGACGAGCGCGAACTCGACCAGGGACTGGCCCCTGCTCGAGCGCTTGCGGCGATGACCTGGCGATCCGGACGGCTTGTCGGATCGATGGACGAGACCCCTCACGGTTGGCTTCCTTTGGTCAGGTGGGCTGACGGAAGCCGAACGTAGGAGAGGCTCCTTGCACGTTCCATTGCAAACGGGCCGCCCGGATAGGACGATGGTCCGGACCCGTTGGTCCCGGTTCGTTGACCGCTGTCAACCGCCGGGATGGAAGGAGCCGCCGGCGGAGCCCGCGGGCGGGCCCGGAGCCGCGACGTCAGCCGGCGCTCGCGGCGTCCTCGTCGGACTCGTCCGGACCGTCATGGCCGGCGCCCTCCCCCGTCTCACCTTCGTTGCCCGCCTCGCCCTCGTCGCGGTCGCCGTCACCGCGCTCCCGCTCGCCCTCGGGCACGCGGACGTCGAGCCGGTAGCCGGCGCCGGGGACGCTCACGAGGATCGTCGGGCGCTTGGGGTCGGCCTCGATCTTCTGGCGGACTCGCCAGACGAGGATCCACATCGAGGCCGGATCGGGCGTCCGGTCGTCGGGCCAGACCTCGGCGATGAGCCGGGCCGTGGAGACGGCCACGCCAGGCTCCCGGAGAAGCGCCGCGACGAGCGCCGTCTCGAGGGGCGAGAGGTGGACCACGCGATTGCCGAGGTGGGCGGTCCCCGCCTCCCGATCCAGGGCCAGCTCGTCGGTGAACGCGGTCGGCCCCTCCGTCCGGGCGAGAAGCAGCTCCTCGATCGCGTCGAGCAGCTCGTCGTGGCGGAACGGCGTCGTCAGGACCCGGTCCACCAGCATCCGGTCGCGCAGCTCGCGCCGCAGCCGCTCGGTGGGGAGGTGATCGCGGAGCTGGAGGATGGGCGCCGTCACGCGCTCCCGGACCCAGGTCGCGACGAGCGCCTCCTCGCCGCCCATGATCGACGGACCGAGGATCGCGACGTCCGGCGGATCCGTCTCGAGCGACTCGATGACCCGGTCGCGCGTGGCCGCGGCGGTCACCTCGTAGCCGTCGCCCCGGAGCCGGTCGGCGAGCAGCATCAGGCGCGTGGGGTCGCCGTCGATGACGAGCAGGAGCGGGCGGCGCGGCGTCACCGGCGCGCGGCGGCGCGACCGCGCCGAAACGCGGTGACATTGCCTTGAACGGGCATCGCTCTTGGTCCCCGGCGGTGAACAGGTCGACCTGTCGGTCGACCGCAGGCGGCATTGTATTCGGCCGCGGTCGGGATCGGGAACCTGTCGCGCACGATGCCGGTGCCCGTCGTCAGCGCCGCGGGGCGGCTGCCGGTGTCGCCGGCGCAGGCGCGCGTCCGGTCCCGGCGAAGCCGCTGCTGCGCCAATGTGCGGATCGGCGTCGGCTAGACTCGGCCCATGCTCAGCGGCGGATCCGGCCACACGGCGCCGCGAATCCTGATCGTCGACGACGATCCGAACCTGCTCGTCCTCCTCGCCGATCAGCTCCGCTCGGACGGGTTCGAGATCCAGACGGCGCGCAACGGCGACGAGGCCCTTCGCCGGCTCCGGAGCGGCTGGCCCGACCTCCTCGTGATCGACATGATGATGCCCCGGATGGACGGGCTGACCCTTGCCCGCGAGATCAAGGGGCGGGCGGACCTGCCGATCATCGTCCTCTCGGCGATCGACGCCGGCGACTCCAAGGCCGACCTGCTCGAGGAGGTCGCCGAGGACTACGTCACGAAGCCCTACCACTACCCGGAGCTCCGGGCCCGCATCAATCGCGTCCTCCGGCGGCTGGGCGACAAGGTGCCGCGCCAGAGCCTCGTCCTCGGGCCGGACCTCACCCTCGACCTGCATCGTCGCGAGGCGACGGTCGGGACGGAGACGGTCCAGTTGACGCCGACCGAGTCGCGCCTGCTCTACGCCTTGGCGGCGAACCTGGGCCAGACGGTGACGACCGAGACGCTCCTTGCCCGCGGCTGGGCCGAGACCGAGGACGCGGACCCCTCGTATGTCTGGGTCACGATGCGGAGGCTGCGCCAGAAGGTCGAGGTGGACCCGAACCGGCCGGTCCACGTCCAGACCGTTCGGGGCGTCGGCTACCAGCTCGTCGCAAAGCCCGGCACAGCCGCGCCGTCCGGCGGCTCCCTCGACGAGACAAGCGCCTCCGACGTCGCGCCGCGGGCGGATCTCGCCGATGCCTGACCCCGCCGCGCCCGATCCTGCCGATGCCTGACCAGGGTCAGGCGTTCAACGCGGACCGGTCCGGCGATGAGGGCCTCACGTTCCCCGACGTCAGCGGCGACACGGCCGGGCCGGCGCTCGGCGCGGCGGGCTCGGACACGGCTGGCGGGGCATTGCGGCTGAATCTCTCCTTCCGGACCCGGCTGCTCGTCGGCCTGATCGCCGCCGCGATGGTCCCGCTCGTTGCGTTCGCGGCGGTCGTGTTCCTCGTCGGCGGCTTCGACGCGGCGACGGTCGGTCGGCTGCTGCTCCTCGTCCTGGTCTTCGCCGCGATGATCGCCGTCCTGCTGGCGTGGCTCCTGGCGGCCGACCTCAGCGCGCCGCTCCGGGCGATCGCGGCGGCCGTGGAACGAACCTCGGCCGGCGATCTCTCGACGCCGATCGTCGTGCCCGGCGAGGACGAGCTCGCCCGCCTGGCCGAGTCGCACAACCGGCTCGCCGCCGACCTCGAGCGGCGGAACCGCGAGCTGGGCCGGATCCTCGGCGCGATCGAGAACGCATCGCCGCGCGACAGCGAGGACTTCATCGCCGGCCGGGCCGCGAGCGACGCCCAGACCGCGTTCGGGATGATCGACGCCTACGTGATCATGGTGGACCCCTCGACCGTGCCGGTCGCGGAGCGGATCCCCGGCGAGTCGCTGCCGGTCCGGGCGATCCTCCGGATCGGCGCCGAGGAGGTCGGGCTGCTGGTCGGCCACCTGCCCGCGACGCGATCCTGGGACCGCGCGGACCAGGACCTCCTCGAGCTGTTCGCCAGTGAGGTCGCGGTCGCGATCCGCAACGCTCAGCTGTTCGCCCAGGTCGAATCGCAGAACGCCCAGCTCCTCGAGCTGGACGCGGCCAAGGACGACTTCCTCCGGGGTGTGAGCCACAACCTGCAGACGCCGCTCACGAGCATCCGCGCGACGGCCGACCAGCTCTCACGGGACCGGCCGGATCGGCGGCTCGGGATCATCGTCGAGCAGACCGACCGCCTCTCGCGGATGGTCCGCCAGCTCCTGACCGTGACCCGCCTCGAGTCGGGCGCGCTGAAGCCACGCCCCGAGGTCGTCTCGCTGGCCAGCCGGGTGAAGCGCGCCTGGGAGGCGCTCGCGGCCGAGGGCGTCGAGTTCGGGGTCGACGACCGGTCCGCGGGCTGGCTCGCGGTCGCCGACGGCGACCAGCTCGACCAGGTGCTCTGGGCGCTCCTCGACAACGCGGTCAAGTACGGCGAACGGACGCGGATCGCGGTCGAGATCGCGCCGGACGATGCAAGCGCAGCGCCGCGGGTCCGTCTCACGATCGCCGACCACGGCCAGGGCGTCGCCGAGGCCGATCGCGGACGCCTCTTCCGCCGGTTCGAGCGAGGCGCCGACCGAACCGCCGACGATGGCAGCGGCCTCGGGCTCTACGTCTCGCGCGAGCTGTGTCGGGCGATGGACGGCGACCTGGTCCTCGAGCCGGCGACGCCGGGCGGCGGCGCGGCATTCAGCGTGTACCTGCCCGGAGAGCCGCCCGAGGACGCCTGAAAGGTCGCCGGCCGGGAGTGCCACCTCTCCCGACCCTCGCAGACCGCACCCCTCTCCTCCGATCCGCACCGCCTTGCGGGGTCCGGAGGCACCGTTCCGGGACCCGAGTACTCCCCCTCGGTCGCCGAAGGTCCCGCGATTCGGTGCTGCGCGGCGACGTTGCAAGGTTCGATGCAAGGTCATTTCCGGATAGTCCGGTTCGGACTCATCCAGCCGCACCGTCACCGCCGGGGTTGCCCATCGATGCATTCGCCGTTGCGGATTCGTGCTGCCACCGGGCGGCAGACCGCCACACGCGACGCCCCTGGAGCGCCAGGCCGCGCGCGCGCGATCCTCCGTCGGATCCGTCCCCGGACCCGGGGCCAGGCGATGGCCGAGTTCGCCATCATCCTGCCCGTCCTGCTCCTGATGCTGGCCCTCGCGATCGACTTCGGGCGTCTCTTCTTCACCTACGTCCAGGTCAACAACGCCGCGCGCGAGGGTGCGAACCAGGGCGCCACGGCGCCGACGAACCATGTCGCGATCGTCGGCGCGGTCGCCCGCGAGAAGAGCAGTCAGCTGCAGCGAGGCGAATCGACCGTCGTCGTCACCGAGACCTGCGCGAACGCCGCCGGCGGGACGATCCTCTGCAGCGCCGCGAGCGGCGGAACCGGGGCCGGAAACACGATCACCGTCAACGTCCGAGCGCCGTTCAACTTCCTGACCCCGTTCATCGGCTCGGTTCTCGGCAACACGATCAATCTCAACGCCTCGGCAACGGCGACGGTCCTCGCCTACGCCGCCGGCTCGGGCGGGGCTGCGCCGAGCACCTGTCCCGGCCCGACGGCGGTCTTCACGCCGTTCATCACGGACCTGACGGTGACCCTCGACCCGACCGGCTCGCTGCCGGAGGCCGGGACCTGCGCCATCTCGGGCTACAACTACGACTTCGGCGACGGCAACACGGATGTCGGGTCGACGATCCCGATCACCTACACCTACGCCCATCCCGGCACCTACACGATCGAGCTCGAGGTCACGAACCAGGGCGGCAACGCGACTACCACGCGCAACGTGACCGTCCCGCCCGCGGCCCCGAGCGCGCCGCCGTCCAGCGCGCCGTCCTCCGCGCCGAGCGCCCCTCCGTCGGCCGCGCCATCCGCCGGCTGCGCGAAGCCGGTTGCCCAGTTCTCCTGGAGTCAGACCGGCAACAGCGGCAAGGTGAACTTCACCGACCAGTCGACCGTGACACCCGGATGCCCGATCTCGAGCTACCTGTGGGACTTCGGCCATCCGACGCCACATGAGCAGTCCAACGCGTCCAACCCCAGCCACGACTACCCGAAGAACAGCGGCCCGTGGACGGTCACTCTCACGGTCACCAACGCGGGCGGCTCCTCGACAACGACGCGGACGGTGAACACATGAAGCGACGTCGATCTCCTCGGACGCGCGGCCAGTCACTGGTCGAGTTCGCGCTCGTCCTGCCTGTCTTCCTGTTCATCCTCTTCGCCCTGATCGACATCGGGCGATACGTCTACCTGAACTCGACGCTGAGCCAGGCAGCCCGGGAAGCGGCCCGCGTGGCGTCGGTCGAGGCGTACTGGATGGGCAAGACCGATCCGAGCTGCGGTTCGGCGGCCGGGCCCGTCTGCCCGGCGAACGTAGCCGTCCTCCGCACGGACGTCCTGGCCGGCGCGAACCGGATGATGCAGCCCTTCGCGACGATCGCGAACAGCGACCTCTTCACCAGCTGCGATGCCACCACCCCGCCCAGCCTCATCACAACCCAGACCTGCGCGACGCAGACGATCGGCGGGCTGGCATCCGTCCGGGTCACCTCGACCTATCGGCCGCTGACGCCGCTGATCAGCTCGATCTTCCCGACGATCCCCACCCAGGCCTCGGCCACGATGGTCATCAACTAGGAGCATGCCGATGCGCGCACTCGTGGATGAGCGCCGCCCGAGGGGCCAGCTGCTCGTCCTCTTCGCCGGAGCCCTGATCGTCATCATCCTGGCGATCGGACTCGTGGTCGACGGCGGCAACGCGCTCGCCCAGCGACGCGAGGCCCAGAACGCGGCCGACTTCGGGGCCATGGCCGGGGCCCGGATCGTCGCCGAATGGGTGGGCGGCGACCTCGTCAACGGCACGGACCTGAACGTCCGCGACGCGATCCGCAATGCGGTCCTCGCCAACGGCGGCGTCGCACCGACGTTCGGGGGTACCGCGGATCCGCAGTACGTCAACTCGAACGGCGGACTGATCGGCGCGGTCGGGAGCGGGACCATCCCCACCGGCACGGCCGGGGTCCAGGTCAACGCAAGTCGAAGCTGGCGCCCGTACTTCCTCGGCATCATGGGCGTCTCGAACTGGGTCGCATCCGCGAACGCGACCGCCAAGGGCGGCTACTCCACCGCCGCGCCGCCTCCCGGCTCGCTGTTCCCGGTCGGCATCTCGCTCGCGTTCTTCCAGACGTATCCGGCGTGCTCCGGGCCGGTCAGCGCCACGCCCGGCGACGAGTGCTACCCGCAGCACCTGACCCCGGGCAACCTCAACGTCCCGGGCGGCTTCGGCTGGCTGAAGTTTGGCTGCTCGGGCTACGGCCTCGGCCAGGGCAGCGACGGCGGCTGCTCGAACTCGAAGCCGTTCCTCCAGGACGAGATCGGCCCGCCGTCGAACAGCTACGGCTGCTGCACGGCCGTGGGCCTCGGGGGCCTCGATCGGATCGGGAGCCTGCCCGGCAACAAGGCGAGCGCCGACTGTTCCTACTACATCGACAACAAGATCACGGTCATCGTCCCGATCTGGGACACGGCCGGGGGCAACGGATCGAACGGCTACTACCACATCGTCGGGTTCGCCGGCTTCCAGCTCACCGAATGCAACGGCGGCAAGGACATCGAGGGCGTGTGGCGGATCCCGTTCTTCACGGGCCCCACGACGACCACGCCGCCGGCCGGATCGACCATCCAGCCGCTCGGGATCCAGCTCGTGCGCTAAGGAGGACCGAGGGAGCCGGTCGAGCTGGGTGCGCCGCATCTCTCCGGGCGCTGACCAGCACCGGTCTCCCCGACCAAGTCCGGCAGCGCCCGGGGACAGGTACGGGCCGGCGCCCTGACGGGTGCCGGTCCGTTTCGGTGTGCGGTCGGGTGCGGTCCCGAGTCGTCCGGTTGACACCAGTCTGGAAAGGTGCCCTGTAAGGTCGAGCGGGCAGGATGCCCGCAGTCACATCACTTCCTGGTCGGATGTCCGGGGGGTCCGGCACCACCGAACAGGAATTCGATCGCTCGTGAAGCCCCGCGTACGCCGCTCTGCGCTCGCCGCTGCTGCACCAGTCCCCGCGCGCCGCCTCCGAACCCGAAGGCGCCGGTCCAGTGCCCAGTCGGTCGTCGAGTTCGCGCTGATCCTGCCGGTGATGCTCATCCTCCTGGCAGCGGCGATCGACCTCGGGCGGCTCTTCTACTCCTACGTGGCGGTCGAGAATGCGGCGAAGGAGGGGGCCTTCTTCGGCTCCCGCAACCCGCTCTGCGATGACGTCAAGCCCGGATGTGCCGATCCCGACAACGTCGTCTGGCACGCGCGCAACGAGGCGCCGAATATCGGAACCCAGTTCACGACCACCGTTGCCTGCCGAGACAGCGCAACGGACGCGCTCATTCAGCCGATCAACAACTGCCTTGACGGGTCCAAGTACCAGGTGACTGTCACCTACCCGTTCCAACTGGTCACGCCGATCCTCAGCACGATCCTCGGCAACGCACTGACCCTCCACTCCGAGGCGCAGGCGACAGTGGTCAACGACGCCTTCGATCCGTCCGGCCTCGAAGTCCTGGTCTGGGTCTACACGGCGAATTCGGAGAACGGTGCCGCGATCACCAGCGCCTGCACTCCCGCGGATGCCGCCTCTTCACCCGGGTTCTATTACCAGCCGTGTCAGGACAGCTCGAACGTCGACAACTACCTGACCTTCCAGGAGAACGCGCC
>DATBGP010000076.1:0-5918 GCA_036557925.1 Candidatus Limnocylindrales bacterium
AGCCCGATTGCGTGTCGTCGCGGTTCCCCGTTCCGGGTCCGCGCCGATAGCGTCGTCCCCGGCCCGGCACCCGCCGGGATGCACGAGGACCGAGCGATGCTGACGACGACGATCGACGAGACCGCGGCACTCTTCCGGACCGACCCCTCGAAGGCGGCCACGCGGCCCACGGTGACCGCCACCCTGGCCAACGGCCGCGCGCGGCTGTCCGCGGGCCCCTTCAACTGGGATGCGGACCTGCCGAACCTGCTCGGGGGCGAGAACCTCGCGCCGAGCCCCACCGCCTACCTGCTGGGCGCGCTCGCCGGCTGCGCGATCGCGTTCCTCCGGGACACGCTGGCGCCCCAGTTCCAGGTGGAGCTGGACGACGTGACCGCGGTCGCCAAGGCAAGCTCCGACCTCCGCGGCCTCCTCGCGATCGACGGGGCGGCACCGGACCTCGGCGGACTCTCGCTCGACATCCAGGTCTCCAGCTCCTCGCCGTCCGACCGGGTGGAGGCGATGTTCCAGGCGTGGCGCGAGCGCTGCCCGATCTACCTGGCGCTCGTGAAGCCGAACGCGATCGAGCTCACCACGTCGATCGCCGCCTGATCCCACGCGGGAGGCGCCGCGTCGCGCGCCGGCCGCCCGGGTCAGCCGCCGCGGGGTCGGTGCGAGAGGTATTCGAGCAGGTCGAGCTTCGTGACGACGCCGGCTGGTTGCTCGCCGCGGACGGCGACGACGGCCGGCGTCCCGCCGCTCAGCAGCGCGAACGCGTGGTCCAGCGTCGCCGACGCGTCCACGAGCGGCAGCGGCGGGTCCATCACCTCGCCGACGGTCCGCTCCACGACCGTCGGGTCGCGGAACGCCCGCTCGAGCAGGCCCTTCTCGCTGATCGAGCCGACGATCCCCGCGACCGCATCGCCTTCGGCGTCCTCGCTGACCGGCATCTGCGAGATGCCGTACTCCTCGAGCTTCTCGATCGCGTCACCGACCCGCTCCGTCGTTCGCGAGACGACGACCGCCGGACGCTCGACCTCGTGGTGGCGCGCTGCGAGCAAGTCCGAGATCCTGGCGATCGCACCGGTGGTCGGGAGGAGGCCGTTCACCCGCATCCACTCGTCGTTGTAGACCTTCGAGAGGTAGCTCCGACCGCTGTCCGGCAGGAGGACGACGACGACCTTGCCGGCACCCTGGCCGGACTCGGTCAGCTCGCGGGCGACCGTCAGGGCGGCGACGAGCGCCGTCCCGCACGACCCGCCGGCGAGAATCCCCTCCTCGCGGGTCAGGCGGCGAGCGGCGAGGAAGGCGTCGCGGTCGCTGACGCGGACCCAGCGATCCACGACCGCCGGGTCGTACGTGCCGGGAACGAAGTCCTCGCCGACGCCCTCGGTGAGGTAGGGCCGCGCGGTATCGCCCGAGAGGACCGAGCCCTCCGGGTCGGCGCCGACGATCTGGATCCCGGCGTTCTTCGCCCGGAGGAAATGGCCGGCGCCCGAGATCGTGCCGCCGGTGCCGACGCTCGCCACGAAGTGCGTCAGCCGACCGTCCGTCTGCTCCCAGATCTCCGGGCCGGTGGTCTGCTCGTGGGCGGCAGGGTTCTCCATGTTCCAGTACTGGTCCGGCTTGAACGCGCCCGGGATGTCCCGGGCGAGGCGGGCCGCGACCGAGTAGTACGACTCCGGCGACGCGGGATCCACGTTCGTCGGGCAGAGGACGACCTCCGCGCCGTAGGCCCGGAGGAGCTGCTGCTTCTCGGCCGACTGCTTGTCGGCCATCACGAAGATGCAGCGGTAGCCCTTGAGCGCGGCCGCGATGGCCAGGCCGTGGCCGGTGTTGCCGGACGTCGGCTCGATGATCGTCCCGCCCGGCTTCAGGAGCCCGGCCCGTTCGGCCGCCTCGATCATCGGCAGGCCGATCCGGTCCTTGACGGACCCGCCCGGGTTCAGCATCTCGAGCTTGGCGAGGACCAGCGGCTGGGCGTCGGCGGCGCCGAGGTCGCGGGTCACCCGGCTCAGGCGGACCATGGGCGTCCGGCCGACGAGGTCGAGGATCGAGTCCGCGTATTGCATCGTCCGAGGATAGGGCGCCGCCGACCAGCCGGTCCGCCCGACCCTCAGCCGCGGGATCGGTCGTCGGCGAGTCGTTGCGCGGCGAGGTCGGCGGCGATCGAGCGGCTTCGCGGCTGACCGGTGAGGGCGGCGAGGAACGGCTCGCGATCGAGCGCGAGGAGCGTGGCGTCCGTCGTCGCGGTCACCGTCGCCGTTCGCGGCACGTCGCGCACGAGCGCGATCTCGCCGAAGCCCTCGCCCGGGCCGAGGCCGCGGACCGGCTCGCCTTCGACCGCGACCGACACCTCGCCGGTCGCCACGACGAAGAACCGGTCGCCGACGTCCCCCGCGCGGATCACCGTCGCTCCGGCCGGCACGGGTACCCGGACCAGCGATGCGGCGAGCCGCTCGAGGACCGGCGCGGACAGCGGCCCGAGCATCCCGACCCCGCGCAGGAGGCGGAGCTCCGCCACCCGTTCGGGATCCAGCCGGTCGCCGGCCCGGATCGCCCGGCCGAGGACCACGAACGCGAGCGGCAGCGACACGCCGACCAGCGCGATCGTCAGCCGATCGCCGACGAGGGCGATGAGGATCGGCGCCGCGAGCGTCCCGGCCGCCGTCGCGGTCATCATCACGCTTTCGAGGATCCCGAAGACGCGGCTCATCACGTCGTCGCCCGCCAGGCGCTGGATGAGCGTGTTCGCCGCCACGTAGGTGAGCCCGGACCCGATGCCGGCGATCAGCAGGAGGACCGCCGCGGCGCCCGCCCCGGAGACCACGGCGATCACGGCGACGGGCAGGCCGTAGAGGGCGCAGCTCAGCCCGAGCGCCAGAGCCAGCCGCTCGCGACCGACCATCGAGACCGCGGCGGCCGACCCGATCGTCGCGCCGACGCCGGCCGCGGCGCCGAGATAGCCCACCCAGCTCTCGCCGAGGTCGAGCACGTCGATCGCGAGGACCGCGTAGAGGATGTCGAGGCAGCCGATCAGGAACGTCGCCCAGGCGGCGATCGCCACGACCGACGCGAGGCGTCGATCGGAGCGGATGGCCGCGAGGCCGGCAAGGAGGTCGCGCACATGAGAGCGGACCGACGGGCCGTCCACGGGGCCGCCCTCGCGAACCTCGAATGGCCGGGCCCGGCGGGCGGAGCCGGCGACGGCGAGACAGCCGAGGAGGTTGCCCACGGCCGAGACCACGAACACTGCCTCCGGACCGCCGACGGCGATGATCAGGCCCGCGCCGAGCGGCCCGAGGAGCGACCCGAGGCTCTCGACCAGCCCGGTGACCACGTTCGCCGCGGTCAGCTCATCCGGAGACGCGACGACCTCCGGGAGGAGGGACGAGTGGATCGGCCGGGTCATCGCCACGGTGCTCGCGCAGGCGGTGGCAAGGGCATAGACGAGGACCGCCGGCGCGACGGCCAGGAGGGCCAGGGCGGTGGCAGCCATGAGGATCGCCTGGAGGGCGTACATCGCGAACAGCACGCGTGCCCGCGGATGGCGATCCCCGAAGCCCGAGACCACCGGAGCCAGGAGGATCACGGGTGCGATCGAGATCGCGGCGACGACGCCCGCCTCCGGCGCACCGCCTCGGCCGTAGGCGAAGACGATCACCGCGACCCAGGTCGCCCACTCGCCGAACGAGAACGTGAGGTAGGCGAACTCGAGGCGGACGAGCGTCGGGTTCCGGAACGCCGCCGCCAGGACCCCCAGGCGATCGCGCATCGCCTCAGCCCGTGGCGGGTCCGGACGCCGGACCGGGATCCACGTCGGCAGCGGGGAGAGCCTCCGGATCGACCGCAACCTCGTCCGTCATCCGGCCGAGGATCGCACAGGGCCGTCAGGCTCCGAACGTCGTTCCCGTCGGGTCGCGGTCGAGCCGGCCCGGTCCCAGGAGCAGCCACGTGAGCCGGCGGCGGAGCCGCCGCGGATGGCCGGGCGGATCGACCGTCCGAGGATGGAGCTCGGCGACGACCGGCCCGAGCACACCGGCCAGGGCGTCGCTCAGGCGGCGGGCGAGGTCGAGCTCGGCACGGGAGTTCGGCTCGGGGATGACGCCGTCCCAGCCCGGCCCGAGGAGACCGGCGATCGACGTGGGCGGCAGGATCCGGGACGCCATCCGCCGGCCGAGGTAGAGCTCCTCGGTGCCCGCCATCGCGATCGGCACGATCGGCGCTCCCGTCCGGAGCGCGATCACGGCCCAGCCGACGCGAAACGGCCCGATCCGTCCCGCCGGGCCGCTCACCGTGCCCTCGGGCATCTGGGCGAAGACGGCCCCGTTGCCGAGGACGGCCCGCGCGGACGCGACGTGCGAATCGACGCCGACGCCGCCGCGCCACACCGGCAGGAGGCCCCCGACGACGTGGACGAGCCGCTCCCGCCACCGGCTCGTGAAGGTCGACGGAGCGCTGCCCAGGAACCAGACGCGCGGCTGGACCGGCAGCGCGTGGATCACGAGGAACGGGTCCATCCAGCCGCGATGCGCGGCGCCGACGAGCAGGTAGCCGCCCCGCGGGAGAAGCTCCTGGCCGGACGTGTCGATCCGGAACCGGAAGGCGCCGAAGAGGACGAGCCGGCCGAGGAGGCGCAGCAGCCGGTAGAGGGTGGACGCGCGGGCCTCGGGCGTCCGGCCGAGCCAGGCCAGGCCCTCCACGACGCCGCCGCGGGCCTCGGCAAGGGCCTGCGGGGCAAGCCGGCCGGGCGGCGGCCGCGGCCCGGTCCGGCGCGGCTGCGGGTCGGCCTCCCCGGTCACCTAGACGGTCGAGGGACCCGTCGCCGGGCCGGGGTCATCGGGCTCGTCGGGCGCGCTCCCGCGGGGATCGGCCTCGTCGGGCGGGACGTCATCGTGCCCGTCGTCGGGCGGGACGTCTTCGTGCCTGTCCTCGGGCGGCCCGTGGTCGAGCCCCTCGTCGACGTCGTCAAGCTCGTCGTCGCCGCCTTCGCCCTCGTCGACGTCCTCGATGTCGTCGTCCCCGGCGCCCGCCGACTCGTCGTCCCAGAACGCCGCCTCCTGCTCCTCGGCGGTCGGCACAGGGGCGTTCGCCGGCAGGAAATCGGCCGCGGTCTGCGCCGGCCGGCCCGGCCCATGCCGGTAGAGCAGGCCGAGGAGCCCGACGAGGATGAAGCCGAGGGTGACGATCTGGGCCGTCGGAATCCCGAAGAACGTCCAGTTGTCGTGGCGGAAGAACTCGAGGGCGAACCGGGTCAGGCCGTACCAGATGAAGAAGATCAGGAGCAGGTCGCCGGTCATCAGCCGCGACGACCAGCGCCGGCCGAGCCAGATGAGGAACAGTGCGCCGGCGATCCCCGAGAGCGACTCGTACAGGAACAGCGGGTGGAAGTGGGTCGTCGCCTCCGGGTAGATCGTGCACGGGAAGTCAGCGATCCGGTGGGCGCAGTCGATCTTGATCCCCCACGGCAGGGTCGTGGGCGGGCCGTAGAGCTCCTGGTTGAAGAAGTTCCCCCATCGACCGATCGCCTGCATGACGAACAGGCCGGGCGCCACGGCATCGGCCCAGCGCGGGAAGCTCTGGTGGTGGTACCGGATGAACGCCCACGCGGCGATCGTCCCGGTGATGATCCCGCCGGGCACCCCGAGACCGGTGAACCCGCTGAACGCGTACGAGCCGTCCGCCTGGACGGTGAGCGGCAGGATCGCGGTGATCGGGTGGTCCTTGTAGAGCGCCCACTGGTCGATCACGTGGTAGAGGCGGCCGCCGATCAGGGCCGAGACCGCGACGACGATCATCCCGGTGCCGACGAGACCTTCGTCGAGGCCGCGGAACCGCGCCTCACGGACGATGACCCAATAGGTGACGGCCAGACCCACGGCGTAGGCAATGCCGTACCAGTAGATCGGGAAGCCGAACAGCCGGACGAAGACGGGATC
>DATBGP010000077.1:0-13211 GCA_036557925.1 Candidatus Limnocylindrales bacterium
CACGCCTCGGCGACGGGCGAGCTGATCTTCGATGGCGCCCGGATCCCGGCCGCCAACCTGCTCGGCGAGCAGGGCCAAGGCTTCCGGACGTTCCTGAAGGTCCTGGACGGCGGGCGGATGAGCATCGCCGCCATGGCCCTCGGCATCGCCCAGGGCGCGTACGAGGCGGCGGCCGCGTACAGCAGGGAGCGCGAGCAGTTCGGCCGGCCCATCGGCACCTTCCAGGGCGTGGCCTTCCTGATCGCCGACATGGCGACCGAGATCGAGGCGGCCCGCGCGCTCGTCTATCGGGCGGCGTGGCTCAAGGATCAGGGCCGCGACTACACCGTCGCCGGCGCCCAGGCGAAGCTGTTCGCCTCGGAAGTCTCGAGCCGCGTGTCGAACGCCGCGATCCAAGTCCACGGCGGCTACGGCTACGTGACCGAGTACAAAGTGGAGCGATACCTGCGCGACGCGAAGCTCACCGAGATCGGGGAGGGGACGAGCCAGGTCCAGCGGCTCGTGATCGCCCGGAAGCTGCTGGACCTGCGCGTCGTCTGAGCGATCCCTTCCCCGAGGTCAGGGCTCGATCGCGACCGAGTTGACGATGGCGGCAAGGGCCGCTTGGTCGTCCGCGGACGTGCCGGCGTAGTCGGTGCTCTGGACGACGACCCGGATGCCGTTCACGTCGAGGATCCAGAGATGCCAGCGATGGCCGGGGCCCTGGGCATACAGCCCCGGCTCCCATGGGTAGTAGTTCCCGGGACAGTCGGAGAGGTCGTTCGGGACCTGCAGGTCGACGTATTTCCCGGAGTAGCCGGCCAGGGTCGTCGGCACGGGGTCGGTGACGTCCAGCTCGGGATGGTTCGCCAGCGCATTCGCGAAGTCGTCGACCGTCGGGCCGACCTCGATGTCGGGCGCAGACCCCGGGTGGCATGGATCGCCATAGAGCCAGCCTCCGCGCTCGAAGAGCATCCCGGCGCCCGCCGGCGCGGCATTCCCGGGACCCGCGAGCCAGATCGAGTCGTTGCCGACGCCGGCCCAGCCCTCGGGGACCGCGAACGTGAAGCGGATCGAATCGTCCGCCGGAGCCTCGCTGCAGCCTGGCTGGTTCATGCACATGCCGAACCCGCTGCCGGTCCGGAACGGCGAGATGAAGTAGCGCCCCGGTTCCAGGGCGCCTTCGTGGACCGCCAACGGCGATGCAGTCGGCGACGGCGATGGCGTCGGGTTGGCGCTGGAGACGTTGCCGGTCCCGCCGAGCCGAGACAGCACGAGGCCGCCGAGCAAGGCGACGACGACGAGCGCGACGACGGCGCTGACGATCTTTCGTCCGGTGGTCATCTCTGGGTACCTCCACGCCGGCCACCAGGCACGGCGCTGGGGGGTCGTGGGGAGCTGGTCGAGCACGGCGTCCAGGACGCGGTCCGGGAGCGCCGTTCGACCCTCCTCCAGCCACGACCGAACGATGCGGGCGGCGTCGCGATCGGTGCTCACCGGGCAACCTCCCGCGGCGTCGGGCGCGCGTCTGCCTCGAGGGCGGCACGCAGTCCGCGCATCGCGTGATGCAGTCGGGATCGGACCGTCCCGACCGGGACGCCGAGGATCTCGGCGACTCGGTCGAGCGGCAGGTCGAGGTAGTGGTGGAGCACCACCACCGCGCGATGGTCGACGGACAGGCGCCGGAAGCCGCGCTCGAGCTGGTCGCGATCGACGACCGAGCTCAGGCCATCCGTCTCGTCGGGCTCCGGGGCCGGAAGGAGACGGATGGTCGGCGACCAGCGACGGGATCGGCGAGCCTCGGCGTAGCAGGCGCGCACGAGGAGCCGATACGACCAGGCCTCGAAGCGGGTCCGGTCGCGGAGACGGGGAAGGTCCCGCCAGATCGCCATCAGCGCCTGCTGCGTGGCGTCCTCGGCGAGATCGGTGTCGCGCAGGATCCTGTGCGCCACCGCGTGGAGGCGGTCGCCGACGGCGACGGCGAGGCTTGCGAAGGCCTCCTCGTCACCGTGCTGCGCCCGGCCGATCAGGTCGGAATCCACGTCCCTTCCACCGTGGGCGCCCGGGAGATCCGGGCACTCACACGGTATGGGGCGCGTCGAGTGACAGGCGACTCAATGTTTTCGGGCCGGCCCTGCGCGTTCAGCCCACCTGAAGCAGTCGCACCATCAGGCGGTATTCGCTGTTCGCGCCCACGCAGGTCTGCAGCGTCATGCTGGAGCGGGCCTGCGGCGCCCAGGCCCACGACGCGGCGGTCGTCGGGCGGACGACGCGCCACCAGGAGACGCGGAACGTCCGGACCTTGCCGGTGGAGTCCGCATAGGCGACCTGCATCCCCTTGCGGAGACGGCCCGCGACGTAGGCGTCGTGGAGCGACTTGAACGTGCTCCAGGCGTGGGACAGCAGGTACACGTTGTTCGAGCCGGCGCAGCCCCATCGATAGACGCCGGCGTCCGGCGGCCGGCTGCGCGAGCACGGGAAGGACTGGATGGTCTTGCTGATCCCGAGGGCCGGGATCCACACGTGATTGCGGCCGTGGAACGAGTCAACCGACCGCTTGGCCGGCCGCGGCGGGATCGGCGCCTTCGAGTTCCCGGTCCCGTGCGTCGCGGCCTTCGGCTTCGGCTTCGGCTTCGGCGCCGCTGCCCGGGCCTCCGCCGCGGTGGCGGCCGCCGGCTCCGTGGCTTCGCTCCGGACCGTCGCGGCCGCGACCGGCAGGACACCCCCGGCGATCGCCCGACCGGCCTGCTGGCCGGTCGCGAGCGGCGAGGCGTGGTCGCTCGCGCCGAGCGCGGAGCCGAGGACCGAGGCCGCCGCCATGGCGACGACGGACGCCACGGGAGCCGCCGGAGCCGCGAGCTCCGCGGACCGGGCGATGACGAGGCCCGCCAGCTGCGTGGCGAGGGCCGCCGCGAGCACGACGGCGATGGTCGTCGGGACGAGCCGAAGTCGGGGCGGGCGAGGTCGCGAAGCCATGTCCCGACGATCGCCCGGCCGGGACGCCGGGCCCGTGGCCCGGTGGTCCGTTCGGTCCGATGACGATCGTGCCGGGCAGCGGTTCGGTTCGGTTGGGAGGCGATCCGTCCGGGGCGGTGCGGGTCAGTCGCCGGTCCCGGCGGCCTCCACGATCGCGGCCCGCAGGTTGTCCTTGAACTGCTCTCCCCACGGGCCCTGCCCCGACAGCACGTAGGGCGAGGTCTCGACGGACTCGTACGTCGCCGGGTCGGTCACGTACGACCGTGCACAGGCGTCGACGCTGGAGCGCAGCCGCTCGTAGGTGTCGCGGTTCCGGAAGATGTAGACGTAGATGTGGACCGGCGTCGGCTGGTCGATGCCGCTGGCGTCGAACGCGATCGCGGTCTTCGAGAGGTTCGCGTCGTTGCAGCCGCCGTCGCCGGAGACGATGTTCCCCACCTGGACGCCGCGAACGGCCATGTCGCTCACGATGCCCGGGAAGTCGGCGGGAGTCGGCACCGGCGGAGTCCGGGAGATCGTGCCGCACGCGGCGACGAGCAGCGAGAGCAGCGCGAGGACGGCGACGAGGGCGCGGCCGAGCCGGGTCGGGCGATGGGGGGACATCGGCGCGAGGGTACACCGTGCCGCCGATCCGGGAGCCGGGGCGCTCTCGCTAGCGGTCGCGGGCGCGTCGCTTCGCGTCGCGGAGGCGCGACAGGGTGTCGTCGGATCCCGCGGCCGGCGGCGCGGAACCGGGCGCAGGCGACGCGGGCGGCGGCGGTGGCGAGGCCGGAGCGGCCGTGGCAGCCGGCGCCGCGGCGACCGCGGCCGCCGGCAACGCGGCGACCGAGGCCGCGGATGAGGTGGCCGTGGCCGCGGATGAGGTGGCCGCAGCCGGAGCCGCGGCTGGACGCACCGATGACGTCGATGGATCCGCCGTGCTCGAGGAGTCCTCCGGGCGCAGGAGCGCCGCCCGCGCCGACGAGCCCGCCGCGCGCTCCCGTGCGGCCAGCATCCCGGCGACCTCGGCCGTGCGCGGCGCGACCGTCCGTCGCGACCCGCGGCTCAGCCGGCGCCGCGCGTCCGCGAGCTCGCGCCGTCCGATCGACACCCGCCGCAGCGCGATGTCGAGCGGCCAGAGGAGCAGGGCGACGATGAGCAGCGCCGGCCAGAGATCGGTGGAGGCCGCGTTCGTCGCCAGGTCGTGCGTCCATGGCTCCTCGGGCGTCTCGATCGCCCGACCGCTCGTCGCCGCCCGAAGCGTCGCCAGGAACGCCTCGTTCGTGCCGAGGATCCTGTACTCGGCCGGCGTCGGCGCCACGAGCCCGAGCGTCCGCCCAAGCGCTGCGGCGCCGGGCCGCGTCTGCGACACCCGGACGACGTACGCGCCAGGATCGATCTCGCCGAGGTCCGTCTCGTAGACGCCCGGCGCGGTCTGGGACAGGCCCACCGCCCTGGAGGTCAGGTCGGGCGTCGTCATCGCCACCGCGGTGGAGTAGAAGTCCCGCGGCGACCCGTCCTCGGCGACGCTCTCGACGCGCAGCTTCGTCCGGTTGCCGTCGGCGACGAACGACGCCTCGATGCCACCGGTCTCCTCGCCCGGGAACGTCCAGCCGACGAGCTGGCTGAAGAACTGCGAGAACCCCGTCCAGGCGATCCAGCTCTTCGCCCAGCGGCCCGTCGAGTCCGACGTCCACGCCACGGACCGTCCCAGCCCGTACTGCCACTGGGCGAGGAGCGGATCGTCGCGGGCGGTCACCAGGACGGTCTGGGCCGCCGCCTTGGCCGTGGTCCCGTTGTAGCCGAGGAGCTGCGGCATCGCGTCGATCCCGCGGAGGATCGGCGACTGCGACGTCAGGATCGGGTGGAACGTCTCCTCGATGACCTGCTGGCCGGCGACCTGCTGGGTCTCCTTCAGGAAGATGTCGGGGATGCTCGCCGGGTTCGTCGCCGGGTAGAACCGGCCGCCCCCCGTCTTCGCGAGCTGGGCGAGGAACGGGTTCGCGCCGCCGCCCGCCCCGACGGTGGAGAGCGTGATCCCGTCCGCTTTCATCTGGGCAAGGATCGCGTCGTACTGGCCGGACGTGGACCAGCCGTCGGTCAGCAGGATGATGTGGCGCCGGCTGGCGGTCGTCCCCTCGAGCGACTTCACCGCCTCCTGGAGCCCGGCGAAGATGTTCGTCTGGCCGACCGGCTGGATCCCGGCGATCGATCCGCCGAGATCCCCGATCGATCCGAGCGGCTGGGTGTGGACGACCCAGTGGGCGCTCTCGTCGAACGCCACGATGCCCAGCTGGTCCCGGGCCGTCATCGCGGCCGCGGCGCGGAGGATCGCCTCCTTGCCGATGTCGACCTTGCGGACGCCGGCGATCCCGGACCCGCCGCCCTGGTCGAACGTGTTGCAGTGGCAGGCGTCCATCGAGCCCGACTTGTCGATCACGACGACCAGGGCGACGTCTGGCTGCTTCTGCTGGTCCTTCACCCCCATGTCGACCGGGAGCGCCTCCTCGACCGGAGTGTCCTGGTAGCCGCCCGCGCCATAGCTCTTCGGTCCGCCGATCATCACGAGGCCGCGGCCGAAGTCCCGCACGTACTGCTGGAGCGCGGTCAGCTGGTCGTTCGAGAGACGCAGCCGGGAGACGTCGACGAGGACGATGCTGTCGTAGTTCAGCAGGCCCTCGATGCTCCCCGGCAGCTGCTCCGGGATCAGCGTGTCGACCGTCTGCCGCTCGGTGCGCAGCGCGCCGACGAGCTCCGCGCCCACCTGCTCGTCGCCGGCGAGGACGAGGACCCGCGGCTCGCCCTTCACGATCGTGTCCGAATCGGCGCGGTTGTTCTGGCTGAACGTGTCGCGACCGGCCTCCACGACGGCGCGGAAGATGTGGAACCCGGGCTCCGTCGGCTTCACGAGGAAGGTCACGCGGTTCGAGCCGGTCTGGAGGTCGACGGTCTTCACCGCGACCTGGGCGCCGTCCGCGTAGAGGCGGACGGTCGCAGGCTGGGCAATCGTCGAGCGGACGTCGGCGGTGGCCTCGATCTCCTCGCCGATCCGGGCCGTCGAGGGCGTGGTCAGGCGGTCCACCAGGACCTCGTTGGCCGCGCCGAGCCCGATGGCCCGGGTCTCCACCTGGATCCCGCGCGCCGCCGCCAGCGCGGCCTCCGACTGGCCGGATCCGGTGGTGTCGTTGCCGTCCGAGAGCAGGACGATCCGCTTCTGGGCGTCGTCCGGGAAGAGGGCCGCGGCGAGCCGGAGCGCCGCCCCGATGTCCGTCGCGGAACGAACCGGGGTGGACGCGATCCGATCGATCTCCCGGACCTCGGCGGGCAGCCGCTCCACCAGTGCCGCCCGTCCGAACCCGACGATGCCGGCCACGTCGCCCTCGGGCATCGCCTCCAGGCTGTCGCGGACCCAGGCGAGTGCGTCCTCGCGCCCCGCCTGGCCCACGGAATCCGAGAGGTCGACGACGTAGACCGTCGCGAGGCGGTCGACGGGCAGGACGAGCCGGAAGCCGGCCAGCGCCAGGACGAGAGCGACGAGGACGACGCTTCGGACGAGGAGGGCCAGCCATCGTCGCCCAGCGCCCATCCGCCGCCGCGACGCGACGTGCAGGCCCACGGTCAGCGCGAGCGCCGGGATCAGCAGGAGCAGCGCGAGCGGGACGTCGAAGCCGACGCCCATCACGCGGCCCGCTCGGGCGGTTGCCGGCGGACGCGGCCGGTCAGCGCCCGCCAGCCGCGCTGGACGGTGTCGCGGTGGTACATCGCCCACTCGACGCAGAGGACGACGAGGACGACGAAGACGATCGGGATCCAGATCTCGTCGCGGGCATTCGGCCGCGCGGACGCCGCGCCGCCGACGCCGCCGGTCCCGCCGCTCCCGCCCCCGCCGGACGCGGTCGGAGCCCCCGACGCGCCGGGGGCGGCCGCCGCTCGACCCAGGTCCTCGAGCACGCGCGGCGTGCCGGGCGCGATCGCCGATTCCGAGACGTCGAACAGGTCGACCGCGAACGCGATCGGCTGCGTCGGGTCGAGACCCGGGCTCGGTGACCCCGACGACCCCGAGGCGCGGGGCGACGAAGACGGGGACGCGGATGGCCCGGGACCGGCCGAGCCCGAGGCGGCCGGCTCGAGGATCGGCGTCGCGGTGTAGACGCCGAGGAGGTCGGTCTGGGTGAAGGTCACGCTCGGGCCGGCCGCCGCGCCCGGGACGAGATCCACGGCGCTCCCGTCGGGCCGGACGAGGTGGAAGCCGGTGGCGCCGGTCGGGATCGTGAGGCCGACCGGATCCCCGGGCGCGACCGCCGCGGTCGGCGCGGCCGAACCGCCGAGCAGCTCGCCGGTCAGGTTCGCCATGAGGATCGGGAACGCGACCTGGAGCGGCAGGTCGCTCTCCCGCGGCTCGAACGCGAGAACCGCCGTCCGCAGGCCGGCGCGATCGCCCGCGTACAGCAGCGGCGCGCCCTTCGGTCCCGGGATCACGGTCCGGGCCCAGGCCGGCAGCGTGAGCTCGCGCGCCTCGGCGATGTGGGTCGTCGTGAGGTCGACGTAGCGGAGGATCGGCTCGTCGGTCCCGAGCGTCCCGATCCCCGGGTTCTTCAGGATCCCGCCCACGTCCCCGAGGGGGCTCGACGACGCTGGAGCGACCGCGAGGATCGGCGTCGAGGGCAGCGTCGGCGGCAAAGCGCCCTCGAAGATCACCAGGTCCCACGCCGTCCCGTCGGGCCGGACAACGTCCTGCGCGTAGCGCTCCGGCGTGGTGCCCCAGAGCGTCGCGTTCGGCAGGTAGGAGAGCGCGGTCTCCAGGTACGGGTCGCCGCGGCCGACGACGAGGACGTTCCGCGTGCGCTGCGGCGGCACGATCGCCCAGGCGCGGTTGTCGGCGGCCAGGAGATCGGGTTGCGCGCTCGGGTCGCCGCCATCGGGAGCCGTCAGGCGGACCTCCACGACGGCGATCTCGGGCGGCACGTCGTCGACGATCACGTCGGCCTTCTGCTGGGCGTCGATCTGGATCGTCCGCGTCTCGAGGAGCCGGTCGTCGCCCCAGACCTCGACACGGCGGGTCGCGGCCTCGAGGTCGAGGTTGGCGACGCTCACGAACACCGAGCGGGTCACGGCCGACGGCGCGGTCCGGACCGCGAGCGCGACGATCGCCTGGTTGCGACTGCCCTTCGGGTCGCCGACGCGGAGGACCCGGATCGGGGCGTCGACCTTCGTCGTCGGCGCGTCGGCCAGGGCGGCGTCGGTCGCGACGAGGATCTCGGCATCGCCGGACTGGACCGCGAGCTGTTGCGCGAGCGCGAGCGCATCGGTCAGGTCGCCTCGGGTCACGCTCGGCCGCACGGCGTCGATCGCCTGGCGGATGCGCCCCAGGTTCGCCGAGCCGGTCGCGACGATCCGGGCCGTGCGCCCGGCCTCGATCACGCTGACCTTGCCGCCGGCCGGCAGGTCCTTGAGGGCATCCTTCGCCAGCTGCTTCGCGGCCGTCAGGCGGTCCGGCGGGACGTCGGTGGCGCCCATGCTCGCCGACGCGTCGAGGATCAGGACGATGTCCCGGGCGAGGCCGGCGGGCCGCTCGAGGAACGGTCGCGCGGCGAGGAGTGCCAGCACGACCACGAGGAGGAGCTGGAGGAGGAACAGCACGCTCCGGCGGAGCCTCTGCCACGGGGCGTTCGCCTCCACGTCCGCTGCGAGGCGCTGCCACAGCAGCGTCGAGGGGACGATCGCCTCGCGACGGCGCAGCCGCAGCAGGTACATCGCGACGACGAGCGGCACGAAGAGCAATCCGAGCAGCGCGAGCGGCGTCGCGAACGGCATCGGTCCGCCTCAGGCGACGACCCGGCGGCGCCGGAGCTCGGCGAACACCAGATCGTTGAGCGGCACGTCGGTCGAGAGGTCGACGTAGGTCGCGCCTCGCTTCGCGGCGAGCTCGGCGAAGGCCTGCTTCCAGGCGGCCAGCCGCGCCCGGTAGGCGTCGATCGTGGCGAGATCGACCGTCACGTCGATCGCGTCGCCGGTCTCGGCGTCCACAAGCCGGAGGTCGCCCTCCAGCGGGGGATCCAGCTCCTGCGGCGAGAGGACGTGGAGAAGGATGAGCTCGGAGCGGGTCGAGGCGAGCTCCCGGATCACCTTGTCCGCCGCCGGGTCGAGGAGGTCGGAGAGGAGGATCACGACGCCGCGGCCGGAGAGCTGGGCCGCGGCGTGCCGGGCCGCCGCGACGAGGTCCGTCGCCCCCTCGGCCGGCTGGATCGCCGAGAGCTCCGTGAGGAGCCGGAACACCCGGCCGGAGCCGCGGAGCGCGGTCCGGCGCCGGGCCTGGCGGCCGCCCAGGACGCTGACGGCGACCCGGTCCTCCGACGCCAACCCGATGTACCCGAGCGCGGCGGCTGCCCGCTTCGCGAACTGCAGCTTGTCGGGCCGGCCGCTCGCCATCGACGCCGAGCCGTCGAGAAGGATCGTGATCGTCACGTCCTCCTCCTCGACGAAGAGCTTGACGAAGAGCTTCTCCAGGCGGGCCAGCACGTTCCAGTCGAGCTGGCGGAGATCGTCGCCGAGGGCGTAGTCCCGGAAATCGGCGAACTCGACGCTCTGGCCCCGCTTCACGCTCCGCCGGCCACCCTTGAGCCCGCCACGGACCGGCGAGCGCATCAGCAGGAGCAGCCGCTCGAGCTGGCGCAGGAAGGCCTCGTCGAAGACGGTCTCATCCAGCTCCCCGGGCAGGAAGACGGGTCTGCCGGTCGCCCCGGCGGCTGCCGTGCCGGCGGCCGGCTCGCCTGTGGGCGAGGCAGCGGCGGCCGGCGCCGCCCGGGCGGTCTGGTCGGGCGGCGTCGCGGAGCTCGCCATGTGGGCCGCGGCCCGGCTACTCGACCGCGGGCGGGGCAACGGCGTCGAGGATCGCCCGGACGGCGGCCTCGGTCGTGATGCCTTCTGCCTCGCCCTCGAAGTTGAGGATGATCCGGTGCCGGAGCGAGGGCAGGGCCGCGGCCCGGATGTCGTCCGTGGAGACGTTGAAGCGGCCGTCGAGCAGGGCGAAGATCTTGCCCGCGGTCACGAGCGCCTGGGCGCCGCGCGGCGAGCCGCCGTACCGGACGTACTCGCGGACGAGCTGCGGAGCCCGCGGCTGGTCGGGATGGGTGGCCGCGAGGATGCTCACCGCGTAGGCCGTGACGTGCGGCGCGATCGGCACGGCGCGAGCCAGTCGCTGCATCTCGACGATCTCGGCCGCCGTCGCCACCTTCGAGGCCGTCGGCGATTCGGCGCCGGTCGTCCGATCCATGATCGCGATCAGCTCGTCCTCGGACGGGAACGGGACCATGACCTTGAACAGGAACCGGTCGAGCTGGGCCTCGGGGAGGGGATAGGTCCCTTCCATCTCGAGCGGGTTCTGGGTCGCGAGCACGAAGAACGGCGGCTCGAGCGGGAAGCGCTGACGGGCGACCGTGACCTGGTGCTCCTGCATCGCCTCGAGCAAGCTCGACTGCGTCTTCGGCGTCGCCCGGTTGATCTCGTCGGCGAGGACGAGGTTGGCGAAGATCGGACCCGACTGGAAGCGGAAGATCCGCTTGCCGTCCTCCTCGACCAGGATGTTCGTGCCCGTGATGTCGGCCGGCATGAGGTCGGGCGTGAACTGGATCCGGTTGAACGTGGTGTCGATGACGTCGGCGATCGTCCGGACGAGCATCGTCTTGCCGAGCCCGGGCACGCCCTCGAGCAGCACGTGGCTGTTCGCCAGCAGGCCGGTGAGCGTCTGGCGGACGAGGTCGTGCTGGCCGACGATCACGCGGCCGACCTCGGCCTCGATGGCCCGGGCCCGCTCGGCGAACTCCTCGGGCGCGAGACGCCGGGACGGCGATCCACCGGTCGTCGTGGTCTGGGTCGTCATCGGATCCTCCGGGTTGCGCCTCGCCGCGAGACGGTGGCGGTCACTTCTCGGGGTTCAGGCTGCTGAAGTAGTCGCGGACGTAGTCCTTGACCGAGAGCGGCACGTAATTGCGATCGAGGCTCGTCAGCGCGTAGTCGTAGAAGTCGGCGAAGACCTGCTGGTACGGCGTGAGCGCGCCGTTGTTCTGGCCCTGGCCCGGTTGGTTGCCCTGCTGCGTCTGGCCGTCGCCGCCGGTCCCGCTCACGTACGAAGGGTCGCCGGGCTTGCCGAGGCGGTCGAACGGGGCGAACACGCTCGAGAGGTCCGGACCGAGCTCGGCCGGCCGGTTGGGGTTCCGCGGTCCGCCCACGTTGCCGTTGCCGCCCTGGCCCTGGCCGAGCTGACGGGCGCTCGAGCCACCGCCGCCGATGGCGCCCTGGCCCTGACCTTGCCCCTGGCCCTGACCTTGCCCTTGGCCCTGACCTTGCCCTTGGCCCTGGCCCTGGCCTTGCCCCTGGCCCTGGCCCTGGCCTTGCCCCTGGCCCTGGCCCTGGCCTTGGCCCTGGCTCTGACCTTGCCCCTGGCCCTGGCCTTGCCCCTGGCCCTGACCGTCCTGGCTCGGTCGCGGGCTGCCCTGGCCCTGGCCCTGTCCGCCGGGCTGGCCGCTGG
The DNA here is from genome assembly GCA_036557925.1 of Candidatus Limnocylindrales bacterium. Lineage (GTDB taxonomy): Bacteria > Chloroflexota > Limnocylindria > Limnocylindrales > CSP1-4 > CF-46. The sequence goes on from DATBGP010000077.1 coordinate 11,462, forward strand.
CACCCGGTTGGCCGCTGGCTCCCGCTTGGCCGCCCTGCCCGTTCTGGCCGGGCTGCCCGCTCGACTCCGGCTGCCCGTTGCCCTGCTGCCCGGAGCCGGTCTGCCCGTTGCCCTGCTGCTGGCCCTGCTGGCCGCCCTGGGCGCTCTCCTGGCCCTGACGGCCGGCCTCCGCCAGCGACCGCCGCGCTTCCTGGAGCTGCGAGGCCACCTGGGCGAGGTCGCGGTTCGTCCGGACCTGGTCGTCCGCTCGCTGGAGCTCCGCCGCAAGCCGGTCCAGGGCCTGCCGGGCCGCGTCGTTCTGGCCCTGCGCGATCGCCTGGGCGGCGTCGCGCAACGCATCGCCTGCGGCGCCGCCGGCCTGGGACGCCTGGGACTGGAGCTCCGAGAGCGCCGCGGCCATCGCCCGGCGCTGCTCCGCCGTCATCTGGTCGAGGCGACTCCCGAGATCCTTCAGGTCGTTCGCGGTGACCTTCGGATCGCCGTCCTGGTTCGCGTCGGGCTTGCCCGTGGCCGCACGCGACAACGCCCGGTTCAGCGACGTCAGCGCGGCGGCCCGCTGCTCGTTCCCGGGGTCCAGCTGGGCATGCAGCGACGCCTCCACCGAGCCGAGCCGGGCGAGATTCGCCTTCAGGTCCTCCGGGTGCGAGCGGAGCTGCGCGGCGAGATCGCGGAGATCGGCCGCCAGCTGGGCGCGGGGATCCTGGGCCTTCGGCCCCTTCGACTCGAGGTCCTTCGCGATCTGCTCGACCCGACCCGCCTGCTTCTGTGCCTCGTCTCGGTTCGCGCGGGCCTGGGCGATGGCCTGGTCCTGCGCGTTCGGGAGGAGCGCCAGCGGCGCGACCAGGACGGCACCCGCAAGGATGGCCGCAGCCGGGCGAGCCGCGAGGCGCGGGCGGAACAGGCCGGTCGGGGCGGTGGCGATCGACCGCCGGGCGTCGCCGCGCTGCCGCCGGACGAAGCGCTCCGCCTCGGCCTCATCGGTCACCGAAGCGGGCTCGTCGCCGTCGCCCTCGTCCGCGGGACCGGCCCAGGCCGGGAAGGCCGCGGCGAGCGACAGCGAGCTCGAGACCCGGTCGCCGAGGTTGCCCTCGGCGTCCAGCGCGAGGGCCGTCTCGCCGAGCGTCGGCCGGCAGCGGATCGCCGCCACGAGGAACGCCGCGACGCCGACGACGGCGATCGCGATCACGAGCGATGGCAGGATCTCGATCGGGACGAGCCGGGCGACGACGAGCAGCAGCGCCACCGCCGCCACCGTCGCGGCGGCAACGAGCCAGGCTCGGCGGACGATCCGCCGGAGCCACAACCGGCGCCGATGCGCGACGAGCCCGGCGCGGATCGCGAGGAGGGCCGGATCGAGGTCGCCCTCGACGGCCACGCGCGGGTCCTCGGGCGCGAGGGGCCGAGCCGCGCCGGCCGCGCCGCGTGATCCCCCGCGGAGCCGGCCCAGCCATGCACGCCCGGTCATCAGGCGACGCCCCGAGCGGGCCGCCGGAACCAGCGCCAGCGGCGGGTCGGCGAGACGAGCTGGATCGAGACCAGGACGAACACCACCGACAGGATGGCCCACGCCCGGAGGCTGCGCGGCCAGAACGTGTCGCGGCGGACGCCGAACGGCTGCGGCTCGATCGCCGCGACGTTCGCCGCGGCACCGCCGACCACGGTGCCGTCCGCCAGCACGACGCTGCCGTCCGGCTGGACCTTGACGGGCTGATCGGGGGCGACGACCGTCGGGACGGGGACCGCGACACCG
>DATBGP010000078.1:0-5885 GCA_036557925.1 Candidatus Limnocylindrales bacterium
CGTCGAGATCGGACACGTCCAGCTCGAGGTGCGGCGCCGCCTGGACCGCGTCGACGGCGAACAGCACGCCCCGTCGAGCCCGCACGCGGCGCCCGATCTCGGCGACCGGCTGGATCGTTCCGACCTCGTTGTTCGCGAGCATCACGGCCACGAGGATCGTCTTGTCGGTGATCGCGGCCTCGACCTGGTCCGGGTCGACGCGGCCGTAACGGTCCACCGGCAGCTCGACGACCTCGAAGCCGAACTTCTCGAGGTGCCGCAGCGCGTGGCCGACGGCGTGATGCTCGACCGAGGTCGTCACGATCCGATGGCCGTGGGCCTTGCCGGCCCACGCCGCGCCCTTCAGGCCGAGGTTCAAGGCCTCGGTCCCGCCGGAGGTCAGGACGATCTCCCGCGCCTCCGCGCCGATCCGTCCGGCGATCCGCTCGTGGGCGTCGTCGAGGGCAGCCCGGGCCGCTCGGCCGAAGGCATGCGCCGACGACGCGTTGCCGAAGTCGTGGGTGAGGTACGGCAGCATCGCCTCGAGGACCTCGGGGCGAACGGGCGTCGTCGCCGCGTGGTCCAGATAGATCGCCATGGCCGCCGATTGTACGCCGCGGGTCCGCCGGCCCCGGCGGCGGTCCGGGCCCCCGTCCCGGGCCGCGACTGGAGGACGCGCTCGCCCTCGGGCCTCCGTGGTGCCGCCCGCGCTCGCCGTAGTCGCTGCATGCATGCAGCCAGCACTTCCGGGCCCGGAACGAGCTGGACCCTGAACCCGGATCACGGATTCGGCGCCCTTGCCGGCTCGGCCAGTCGCTCCACGACTCGTCGCGAGCGCAAACGCAGGTCGATTGGCGTCGACGCGAGGACCCGGCCCCGTAGAGCCGTTCCCTGGCCTTCAGGCATGCATGGAATGAGTACGCCGTGCGTGAAACCGGGGGTTGCGTCGCGCGGGAGAATCGAGGCAGCGAGGCTGCCATGGATCCCTCGAACGTCGTCTTCTTCGCGATCGTCGCCGCCGCCCTCTGGTTCGGCCCCAGGGTGATCCTCGACTCGTTCGGCCGGACCGGCAACATGATCTCGGTCCTCTTCGTGCCGCCGGACTGGAAGCTCGGCTGGCCGCACGGCGTCCAGGAGGGCGACGCGGACTGGGGCTGGCGGACGCCGGCCGAGGCGATGACGAGCACGGCCTCGAGCCCGGGCCTCGATGACGACCTCGCCATCCCACAGGTCCAGGAGCTGGTCGATGGCTCGCCGTCGTCGTGGTCGCACGGAGACGGCCTGATCGTGGAACCGCGGCTGGTCCAGCGTTCCTGACCTCGGTCGAACGGGTGCGCCCGCCGGACGGGTGCGCCCGCCGGACGGGGACGCCGCCGGACGGGGACGCCGCCGGCCGAACGGGTGCCGCCGCGTCGGGGCAGCGCCGCCTGCCGGCGGATGTCGCCGAGCGGCCTCGTCAGTGGAGGACGATCACCTTCAGGATCACGACGACGAGGCCGAGGGCCAGGTCGACGGTCGCGATCACGAGCGCTCCCGACCAGCGGGCGCCAGATGCGCGACCCACCGCGAGGCCCCAGAGGAAGATCTGGATCAGGCTCACGACGAGCGCCAGCCCGACCGCCTGGTCGACCGTCGCGACTCCCAGCGCGTAGAGCCCGCAGCAGAGCGCCGGCAGCACGGCTGCCTCGAGCATCGGCGCCTCCTGGACGCCGATGGCGATCACCTGCGAGCGCCCGACGGGACCGTGCGCCCGCCGGTCGACGATCGCGGACCAGCAATGGGTCAGCCAGAACACGGCGACCGCGATGAGGAACGACAGGCCGATGTACGCCGCCGAGGTGTCGCTACGCCACTGGACCGCGACCAGCGACGTGACGAGCAGGGACCCATAGACGGCCGACGTGTAGTCCGGCTCCAGCTCGACGCCACGGCGACGACCGATCGCGTGGATGACGGATGGCGGGGCGGACGACGTCATGGGGTTCCTCGACGGATCGGGTGGCACCGGGACCCCGCCATCATCACGCCCCGACGACCCGCGCGGGAAGTCAGGACTCGCCGGCGTCCCGGTCGGTGGCTCGCCGGAGATCCTCCTCGCGACCCCGCTCGCGTCGACGGTCGTGCTGCGGCAGCGTCCGCTTCCGGAGCCGGATCGACGAGGGCGTCACCTCGACCAGCTCGTCGACCGCGATGAACTCGATCGCCGACTCGAGGGTCAGCGGCCGCGGCGGCGTGAGGCGGAGGGCCTCGTCGTGGGCATGCGTCCGGATGTTCGTGAGCTTCTTCTCCTTCGTCGGGTTGACGTCCATGTCGCCCGACCGGGCGTTCTCCCCGACGACCATCCCTTCGTAGACGTCCTCGCCGGCGCCGATCAGGAGCTCGGACCGCTCCTGGAGGTTGAAGAGCGCGTACGCGTTCGACGTCCCGGCCCGGTCGGCGACCAGGACCCCGTTCGTCCGGTGGGTCACCTCGCCCGCCCACGGGCCGTAGCCCTCGCCGATCTGGTGCAGCAGCGCCGTGCCACGCGTGTCGGTGAGGAGCTGGCCGCGGTAGCCGATCAGGCCGCGGACCGGCAACACGAACTCCATCCGGACCCGCCCGTCGGTATCCGTGGACATCTGCTCGAGGCGGCCCTTCCGGCCGGCGAGCGCCTGCTGGACGTCGCCGATGTAGTCGGGCGGGATGTCGACCGTGATCCGTTCGTAGGGCTCGTGAACCTCGCCGTCGACCTCGTGGAGCAGCACCTCCGGACGCGAGACGGTCAGCTCGAAGCCCTCGCGCCGCATCTGCTCGATGAGGACCGCCAGCTGCAGCTCTCCCCTGCCGCGGACCTCGAAGGTGTCGCCGGACTCGGTGGGGTGGACCTCGATCGAGACGTTGCCGAGGACCTCCCGATCGAGGCGGGCCTTGATCTGGCGGCTCGTGACGTACTTCCCGTCCCTGCCGGAAAGCGGCGAGGTGTTCACCCCGAACGTCATCCGCAGCGTCGGCGCGTCGACGTCCAGGCGCGGCAGCGGCCGCGGATCGGCGGGGTCGGTGATCGTGTCGCCGATCGTGACCTCGGGCAGGCCGGCGACGGACACGATGTCGCCGGGGCCGGCCTCGGGCAGGTCGACCCGGTCGATCCCATGGGCGGTCTGGAGCGAGGTCACCGTCCCGCTGAGCGTGACCGTGCGACCGGGCTCCACCTCGCCGGCGGTGTCGTCGGGCTCCTCTCGGACGACCGTGATCCGCTGGCCGAGCCGGAGCGTCCCGTTCCAGACCCGGCCCACGGCCATCCTGCCCACGTAGTCGTTCGCCATCAGGTTCGTCACGAGGAGCTGAAGCGGGTGGCCCTCCTCGTAGGACGGCGGCGGGGTCACCGCGATCAGGGTGTCGAGGAGCGGCCGAAGGTCGGTGCCCGGCTCGGCGAGGCTCCGGGAGGCCGTCCCGGCCTTCGCGTTCGTGTACAGGACCGGAAACTCGATCTGGTGCTCGTCGGCGCCGAGGTCGATGAAGAGCTCGTAGACCTCGTCGAGGACCTCCGCGGGGCGGGCGTCGCCGCGGTCGATCTTGTTCAGGGCGACCACGACGGGCAGGGGGCGGGCCATCGCCTTCTGGAGGACGTAGCGGGTCTGCGGGAGCGGGCCCTCGGCGGCGTCGACGAGGAGCAGGACGGAGTCGACCATCAGGAGGCTCCGCTCCACCTCGCCGCCGAAGTCGGCGTGACCCGGGGTGTCGACGATGTTCAGCCGGACGCCGTCGTGGTCGACGGTCGTCTGCTTGGCCAGGATCGTGATCCCCTTCTCACGCTCGAGGTCCATCGAGTCCATGACCCGATCGACGACGGCCTCGTTCGAGCGGAACGTGCCGGTCTGGCGAAGCATGGCGTCGACCAGCGTGGTCTTGCCGTGGTCGACGTGGGCGACGATGGCGATGTTCCGGAGGTCGGAGCGGGTCTTCGTGGCGGTTGGCTGCGCGGGCGCGGTGGTCGTCATGGGCGGCGCGGATTGTAGCCGACGACCCCGGGGCGGCCCGCGGGGGCGTCCGGCCGCCGTACCATCGCGTCGTGACCGTCGCCGCCGTCATCCTCGCCGCGTCGCCCGATTCCGCGCTCGCGGACGCCGACGGGCTGCCCGCGGTCCGCCGGATCGCCGACGCCGCCTGGTCCGGCGGCGCGACCCCGGTGATCGTCGTGTCCCTCGACCCGTCCGGAACCGTCGCGTCCGCCCTTGCCGGCGCCCCGGTCACGCTTGCCGAACCCGCGCCGGCCGAGCACGGGCCGGCCGCCCAGATGGCCCGCGGGGCCGACGTCGCCCGTGGCGAGGTCGTCGAGACGGACGGTGTCCTGCTCTGGCCGGCCCGGCTGACCTGGGTCGGTCCCGAGACGATCACGTCGCTCATCGAGCTGCACGGCACGGACCCCGATTCCCTCCTCCGGCCGACGTGGGACGGCGACACCGGGTGGCCGGCGCTCCTGCCGACGGCGGCGCTCGACGCGCTGCGCGCCGTGGCTGCGGACCGGATCCCCGGGGAGATCCTCTCGGACCTCGTGGCCGGCGGCCTGCCCGACCATCCGGTGGATCTCGGCGATCCCGGCGTCGCCTTCGACGTCTCGACGCCCCGCTCGGACCTGCCGCCGTACGTCGGCCCGGTCGAGCCGGTTGCGGGCCACGTCCACGAGTGGGGCGCCGCCGTCGCGGAAGCGCCGGACGACGCGCCCCTCGAAGGTCCGGCGCTCGCGCCGTTCGGTCAGGCGTCCGAACCCGGCGATTAGGGGATCGGAGGCCCCGCCGTCCCGTCCGAACCGCCTCAGGCGCCGGCGCCCGCCCGTTTCGGCGCGCGGATCCGTGTCGCGCTCGGGCCGAGCGTCGCCGCCGCGATGCCGCCCACGACCAGGGCCACGCCCACGAGCTGAGCCGACGACGGCGTCTCGCCGAGCAGGACCATGCTCAACCCCACGGTCATCACCGGCTGGGCGAGCAGGATCATCGACGTGATCACCGCCGGCAGGCGCGAGAGCGAGAGCGAGATCAGCAGGTAGCCCAGCGACTGCGACGTCAGGCCGAGCAGGGCCAGCCAGGCAAGGCTGGCCAGCGGCGGCGTCGGGTCGAGGTCGCCGCCGGCGACGCCCGCGGCGGCCGCGACGATCGCCGTCGACACGGTCGCGATCGCGACCGGCCCGGCCGGCCGTCGCAGGTCCCGCCCGCCCCGCCGGATCACGAGGAGGTAGCCCGCATAGCAGAACGCGGTGCAGATTCCGAGGATCACGCCGAGCGTGGGGTTCGCGCCGTAGGCCGCGCCGCCGAACGCGCCGGAGATCAGGGCGACGCCGGCCAGCACGACCGGCAGGGCCAGGAACACGGACCGGCTCGGTCGCTCGCCGAACGCGATCCAGGCCACCACCCCGACGACGAGGACCTGGAGGTTGCCCAGGACGGTCGCGAGGCCCGCGCCGACGTACTCGATCGCGTGGTGCCAGAACAGCAGGTCGCCCGCGAAGAAGACGCCGGCGACCAGTGAGAGCCGGATCGTCCGCGTCGGCAGGCCGCCGTACTTCCGGTGCTCCAGCCACGCGACGAGGCCGAGCAGCGGCAGGCCGAACAATGCGCGGTAGACCGTGCCGGTGGAGGGCGAGACTTCGGACCAGCGGTAGAGGATCCCCGAGAAGGCGATGCACACGGCGCCCAGCAGCGCGGCGAGCCGCGGGCGGGCCGCGATCGCACCGAGCGGGACCGGGAGGTCGTCCACGCCGCTCACGACGAGGCGGTCCCCTTTGACCGAACCGGGCGGGGCCAGCGATCCCGCGTCCGACTCCGGACCAAATCCTCGGACTCGTGGAGGGTCGGCGGCACGGAGCCGCTACTCGACGGGCGGCGTCGGCCGGCCCGGCACCCCGACGAACTTCAGCCCGAGCTCCTCGTACT
>DATBGP010000079.1:0-5538 GCA_036557925.1 Candidatus Limnocylindrales bacterium
GCCGCACGCGGGTGCCGGTCCGCCGGCGGCGCCACCGGACCCCGAGGCCCGGGGCGAGGACGCCGCCGCCGTGGAGGAGGTCGCCGCACCGGCCGAGGATTGGGGCGTGCCGCTCGGCGCCGGCGAGCCGCAGCCCGTGACGACCGCCACGACCAGCGCGAGCGACGCGCCGGCCCGGCGGCGGGGCCGGGTCGGCCGGGTCAACCCTTGACGCCGCCGATCGTGAGCCCGGACACGATGTACCGCTGCAGGAAGAGGTACACGACCATCACGGGCAGCGCGAAGAGGACCGAGAACGCGGCGAACTGCGACCACGGCGTGCTGCCCGCGTACTGCCCCACCAGGGCGTTCAGGGCGATCGCGAGCGTCCACTGCTTCGGGTCGCCGACGACGAACAGCGACGCCATCAGGAACTCCGTCCAGCCCGCGACGAAGCCGAAGAACGCGGTGACCGCGATGACGGGCGTCGAGAGCGGCAGGATCACGTGGCGGAAGATCCCGAACTTGCCGGCGCCGTCGACCGTCGCGGCCTCCTCCAGCTCGCGTGGGATCGTGTCGAGATAGCCCTTCATGTTCCAGATGGCGAACGGCAGCTGGGTCGCGGTGACCGCCAGCGCCACGCCGAGCAGGGACGTTCCGAGGTTGAACCCGCCGACCCGGACCTGGTTCATCGAGACGAAGAGCGGGCCGATCGTCGCGACGGCCGGGAGCATGAGGATCGCCAGGACGACGAGCATCCAGATCTCGCGTCCGGCGAACTTCAGCCTCGAGAACGCGTACGCCGAGAGGACCCCGAGCCCGACGCTCAACCCGGCGATCACGATCGCGACCGTCAGGCTGTTCAGGGCGAGCTGCCAGAACGCCACCGGGTTCTGGGTCGGCCGGGCGATGACCGCGGCGTACGCGTCGAGCGAGGCGCCCGGCGGGATCAGCGAGTCCGGCCGGGCCAGGTTCCGCGGATCCAGCGACATCCCCACGATCCAGACGATCGGGAAGAGGACCGTGATCCCGATGCCGAGGCAGATGAGCTGGAGCAGGATCTGGCGCCGCAGGCTGAGCTTCCGGCGGGGCCGGGCACGCGTGGCGATCCGCGTCCGCGTCTCGATCTGCTGGGCGGCGGTCTGGGCGGTCATGACCGGGTCCTCGCGGCAGTCCTCGTCATCCTCGTCGCCACGGTCGTCGTCGGCTCAGGCATCGAACGACGCCGTCGCGTGGGCGAGCTTGTTCGTGATCAGCGTGATCACGAGAAGAATCCCGAACTCGAAGATCGCGAACGCGGCCGCGACCCCGAACAGGTGCTGCTCGCTGACCAGCCGGTAGGCCGTGGTCACGAGGAGCTCCGTCTGGCCGAACGGGCCGCCGCCGGACATGAAGTACGACAGGTAGAACAGGTTGAACGTGATCACGAAGCCGTAGATCGCGTACGGCAGCATCGCCGGCCGGAGGAAGGGCAGCGTCACGGTCTTGAACTGCGTCCACCAGCCCGCGCCGTCCATCTCGGCCGCCTCGTAGAGATCGCGCGGCACGCTCTGGAGGGCGCCCGTCGCCACGACCGCGTTGAGCGGCCAGCCGACCCAGACGTTCGCGGCGAGGAGCGCGAAGTAGGCGACGGGCAGGACGAACGGCCCGGCCGAGACGATCGGGTTCGGCTCGGTGAGCCAGCTGATCGTGACCGGCGGGAGCTTGAACAGGACGCCGACGGTGCCGTTGATGATCTGGTTCACGAAGCCGTACTGGGCGTCGAAGACGTTTCGCCAGACCGTCGCGATGATGATCGGCGGGATCGCCACCGGCAGGATGTAGAGCGCCCGCCAGATCCGCTTGAACTTCAGCCCCTCGACGTTCAGGACCAGCGCGATCGCCACCCCCAGGACCACGTGGATCACGACGTTCGACAACGCCCAGAACAGGTTGAAGACGAGGATCCGGAGGAAGTCGAAGTTCGGGATGACGATGTTGTTGTCGAGGATGCGGAGGTAGTTGTCGAGGCCCACGAACGCCGGCGCCGGCGAGTTCGGGCGGAGGTTCTTCAGCTCGAACGCCGTGAACGACATCCAGGTCTGGAAGACCAGCGGGTAGAAGGTGATGACCGCCATCAGGATCAGGGCGGGGAGCAGGAACAGGTACGCGGTGCGCGAGTTCTGCGTCCGCTTCCAGAGCGAGCGGCGGCGAGGCGGCGGAGCGCTCGCGGCGGCGATCGCCGTCATCCCAGTCCCTCCATCTCGACGGAGTGTGCCTTGACGGGCGTGCTCGGTGGGGCGCCGGAACCCGGCGCCCCACCGTCTCGTCGCGGCCGAACCCTACCCCCCGGCGGGGCCGGCCGGCTCCCGATTACTTGCCGTTGGCCTTGTCCATCGCCGTGCAAGCGTCGGCGACGGCCGTCGTCGGATCGGTGCCCTTGTCGATCACCGCGACGATGGCGTTCCCGAAGTTGCCCCAGTAGTTGTTCAGCTCCTTGGCCGTCGGGCGGGCGAAGCCCTTCGGCATGAGCGCGGCGAACGACTGGGCGATCGGGTCCTTCGGCTGGATGGTGGTGTTCGCCGGCAGGTGGCCGGCGTCCGCGAAGACCTGCTCGTTCTCCGGGAGGAGGAACTGCAGGGCGAACTGCTTGGCCAGGTCGACGTTCGGCGACGCGGCGTTGATGTAGAAGCCGTCGGGAGCCGTCATCGGCCCCCATTCGCCGGTTCCCTTCGGGCCCTCGGCGACGGCCAGCTTGTCGCCCAGCGCCTTCGAGAGGTCGCCGGACTGCCACGGCCCGTCGATGAAGCCGGCGATCTTGCCGGACAGCAGGTCGGCCTTGGCGTCGTTGTCGTTCTGGTAGAACTTCATCCCCGCGGCCTTGAGGTCCTGCAGCCACTTGTAGCTGTCGGCCACGCCGGTGGTCGCCGTCGCGGCGCACTTGCCGTCATCGGCGAGGATCTTCCCGCCGAACGACTGGTAGATGCCCCAGGCGTAGTAGGCGCCGCCGCCGTTGGCCCCGTAGACCCAGCCGAGCTTCGAGGCGTTCGCCTTCCAGTCGTCGGTCGAGGCGGGCGCGGTCGGGAGCGCTTCCTTGTTGTAGAAGAGCTCCACCGCCTTCATGGATTCCGGGATCTCGTAGAGCTTCCCGTCGACCATCGAGGCGCTCATCGCGACGTCGGAGCTGTTGTACGGAGCGGCCTTCAGGGTGTCCGCGAGATCGCTGACGTCGGCCAGCAGGCCGTTCCGGGCCTCGGTCGGAAGGCTGTCGTTCGGGGCGATGTACATGTCCGGGCCACCGCCGGTGCCGGCCTGCGTCTCGAAGTTCGAGAACAGGTTGTTGAACGGGACGTCGGTCACGTTGACCGTCAGGCCCGGATTCGCGGTCTTGACGTTGGCGACGATCGTGTCGAAGGCGGTCTTCTCGGCCGAGCCGGAAGCGCCGTAGGCCTCCCAGATCGTCAGGCTGCCGGTCAGCGGAGCCATCGACGGGGCGGCCGAGCCACCCCCCGCGCCGCTCTCGGCGGGTGCGGACGCGGCCGTGGACGGAGCGCTCGATGCGCCCTCGGTGGACGGGGCGGTCGTCGCGCCGCCGGAGCACGCTCCGACGACGATCGCGATGCCGGCGAGGGTGCCGGCGGCGCGCAGCTTGCCGTTCATCCTTCCAGTTCTCCTCCTCTGCGTGGGATCGGGTCTTGAAGGTCCCAGTGGAACGTCGCCGGCCGGGCCGGCTGGGCCGATGGCGCTCGGTCGTCGGGCCGGTCGCCCCCGCGACCTGCCGACGCCGGCCTCCGGCCGACCTCGGTCTAGCCTGCAGCCACCTCCCGTTGCTCGATCCGGGGCCCGGTCGAGGACCGGACCACCAGGTGGGTCTCCAGCCGCCGGTGGCCGGGCGCCGGGTCGCGCCCGTCCATGACCGACAGCAACAGGCGAACCGCCTCCTCGCCCTTCCCCCGGACGGGCTGATGGACGGTCGTGAGCGGCGGATCCGTGGACGCCGCGAGGTCGACGTCGTCGAACCCGACGACGCTGACCTCGTCCGGCACCTTGCCGCCGCGCTCGTGGATGGCCCGGATCGCCCCGATCGCCATCGCGTCGCTCATCGCGAGGACCGCGGTCGGCCGCCGGCCGGCGGCCCAGAGCGTCGCGAAGGCGTGGCGACCACCATCGATGCTGGCGGGGCCCGTGGCGATCTCGTCCTCCGGCACGTCGATCCCGGCGTCCGCCAGCGTCTGCCGATAGCCGCGGAGGCGGCGCCCCACGACTCCGCCGCCGTCGTGCGGCGCGGACAGCGGCCCGTCGATCGCGAGGATCGCGATGTCGCGATGGCCGAGCGCCAGGAGGTGCTCGGCGGCCAGTCGGGCGCCGCCCTCGTCGTCGACGTCGACCGAGGCCACGTGGTCGGTCGTGTTCGAGTCCACGAGGACCATCGGCAGGCCCGCCCGGCGGACCTCGTCGATCTCCGGATGGTCGTCGGTCAGGCCGATCGCGACGACGCCGTCGACGATCGCCCGGTGGATCGCCCGCGACAGCGAGCCGTGGAGGGGCGAGATGAAGTGGAGGCCGTAGCCGTGCTCCTCGGCGACGCCGGCGATGCCCGCGCTGAACGTGCCGAAGAACGGGTTCGAGAAGATGACCGAGAGGTCCTGCGGGGTCAGCACCCCGATCGCGCCTGTCCGCCGCTGGGTGAGCATCCGCGCCACCGGGTCGGGCCGGTAGCCGAGCTCGTGGGCGATGTCGAGGATCCGCGTCGCGGTCGCCGCGTTCAGGCGGTCGGGGCTGTTGAACGCGAACGACACCGCCGTCTTCGAGACGCCGGCCCGCTCCGCCACGTCGGCGATCGTCACCCGTCGCGCGACCTGCTCCACGCCGCTCCTCCTTCGGCAGGAACCCCCGCCGCCGTCCTCGCGAATCTCGTCCCGACCCCGGTCGGGCGAACGCGGGCGTGTATGATGGCGGCACCAAAACCGGTTTAGCAAACCGGTTTACGGACCGTAACAGGACGAGGCCGCGGCGTCAACGGGGCTGCGACGATCCGTGACGAGGGGGTGCCCGGTGGCGCACCATGACGGTCTCGAGGAGGACGGGTGACGCGCCGGATCGGGCTGGCCCTCACGCTCCACAACCATCAACCGGTGGGGAACTTCGGCTGGGTCATCGCCGAGACCTACGAACGCGCCTACCTGCCCATGCTCGAGGCGCTCGAGCGCCACCCCGGCGTCCGCCTCGCCCTCCACTACACGGGTCCCCTGCTGACCTGGCTCCGGGCCGAGCGTCCGGAGTTCCTCGATCGCCTCGCCACGCTGGTCGGCCGGGACCAGGTCGAGATCGTCGGCGGCGGCTGGTACGAGCCGGTCCTGGCCTCGCTGCCCGAGCGGGACCGGATCGCCCAGCTCCGGCGGATGGCCGACGAGCTGGAGCGCCAGTTCGGCGTTCGGCCCCGCGGCGCGTGGCTCGCCGAGCGGGTCTGGGAGCCGGACCTGCCGACCGCGCTGATCGACGGCGGCTACGAATGGACGATCCTCGACGACGCCCACTTCCGCGCCGCGGCGATCCCCGAGGAGGAGCTCTGGGGCCCGT
>DATBGP010000080.1:0-3880 GCA_036557925.1 Candidatus Limnocylindrales bacterium
GCCGCCGGAGGTCCTGACCTCGATGGGCGCCTACCTCGCCGACCGGCGGTCCTGGGATCCGGCGACCTGGGACGCCGATCAGGAGGCGGCGGCCCGGGCAGCGGTCGTCGAGACGCCGGCCGGACGGCTCGTGCTCGCGACGCGGCCGCACGCCCTCGAGGCCTCGGTCCGGACGATGTTCGACTACCGGCCCGACGGGGTATTGCCGCGCCTGGATCCCGCGACGGAGGTCGTCGCCGTCCGGCGCACGACCCCCGGCGACGAGGAGGCGACCGGGATCGGCCGCGAGGTGCCGCCCGGCGTCACCGTCGTCGACGTCGCCGCGCCCGGCCACAACCTCCCGCGCTATCGCCCGGACGAGGTCACGGCGGCGATCCTCGGTCGGTAGGCTTCGCGCCATGCGCGTCGTCTACAGCCCCGAGCACCTCGCCCACGACGTCGTCACCGAGACGGTGCTGGGCGCCGTCATCCCGGCGAACGAGGTCGCGGAGCGCGCGGAGCGGATCCGGACCACCCTCGAGGCCGATGAGGGCTTCACCTTCCAGGGGCCGACCGGGCACGGCCCCGAGCCCATCCTCGCGGTCCACGATCCGGGCCTGCTGCGGTACGTGGAGGAAGCCTGGCCTGCGGCTCGCGCCCAGTCCCTCGACCGGCCGTTCCTGATCGCCGACACGTATCCGAACTTCCGGATGTTCGAGGGGATGAGCCCCGAATTCCTCGCCTCGCGACCCGAGACCGGCTACGCCGGCGGTCGGGCCGGCTGGTGGGGCCTCGACACGGCGAACCCGCTCGTCGCGGGGACGTACCGGGCGGCGCGGGCGGCGGTCGACGTCGCCCTCACGACGGCCGATCTCGTCCTCGGCGGCGAGCGCGCGGCCTATGGGCTGTGCCGGCCGCCCGGGCACCACGCCGCGCGGGCGATGGCCGGCGGCTACTGCTTCTTCAACAACGCGGCGATCGCGGCGGAGGCGATCACGCGGGCGACCGGGCAACCGGTCGCGATCCTCGACGTCGACTACCACCACGGCAACGGCACGCAGCAGATCTTCTGGCGACGGGGCGACGTCCTCTACGTCTCGCTCCATGCCGATCCGGCCCGCCAGTACCCGTTCTTCCTCGGCAACGCCGACGAGACCGGCGAGGGGGAGGGGAGCGGCGCGAACCTCAACATCCCGCTGCCGGCGGGCACGGACGACGACGCCTATCTCGCGGCGCTCGATCGCGGGCTGGTCGCGATCGCCGCAGCGCCTGGCGACACGATCGTCGTCTCGCTCGGGTTCGACACCTATGGCCACGACCCGATCGGCGACTTCGCCCTGACCACGGCGGTGTACCACGAGTGCGGCCGGCGGGTCGCAGCGCTCGGACGACGGCTCGTGATCCTCCAGGAGGGCGGCTACCACCGGCCGTCGCTCGGCGCGAACGCCCGGGCGTGGCTCCGCGGCGCCGAGGGCCGCGAGCACGATCCGCTTCCGGTGGCGGGGTTCGGCGAGCACGGCTCGGATCGCTGAGCCGGGTTCGGGCCGAGCGAACCGCGTTCGGCCCGAGCGAACCGCGTTGGGCCGGGCGAACCGCGTTCGGCCGGTCGCGCGTACCATCGCCCGGATGCCCAACCCGACCGAGCTCCCGCCCAACGTCCGCCGCCTCGTCGACGAGATCGAATCCGAGATCGGCGAGACCGAGGTCGCCGTCGACGAGATCAGCGGCGACACCGGCCGCGTGCTGGGAGGCGACCGCGACGGGACCCGTCGGTCCGCCCATGGCGAGAACGGCCGGGTCGAGGCGGCCGTTCGCCAGATCCTGACCGAGATCGGCGAGGACGCCGACCGCCAGGGCCTGCTCGGCACGCCCGAGCGCGTCCACCGGATGTACACGGAGCTGACGGCCGGCTACCACGTCGATCCCGACCGCCTGATCAACAACGCCGTCTTCGACGTCGACTACAGCGAGATGGTCGTCGTCAAGGACATCCCGTTCTACTCGCTCTGCGAGCACCACCTGCTGCCCTTCTTCGGGACCGCGGCGGTGGCCTACATCCCGCGCGGCCGGGTGATCGGGCTCTCGAAGATCCCGCGCGTCGTCGAGATGTACGGTCGGCGGCTGCAGGTCCAGGAGCGGCTCACCCAGCAGATCGCCGAATTCCTCCAGGAGCGCCTGGACCCGCAGGGCGTCGGCGTCGTGATCGAGGCGACCCACCTCTGCGCGGTGATGCGCGGCGTGCGCAAGCCGGGGACCGTGATGACGACGTCGGCCGTCCTCGGGCTCTTCCGCACGCGCGATCGCACGCGAGCGGAGTTCTTCGCCCACCTCGACCGGCCGGCTCCGGGCGCCTGAGGCTCCGCTCTCCGGACCGCGACACCGGTGCTGGGCCCTCCGCAACCGCGCGAGCCGGGCCTGCGGCCCGAGCCGGCCGGCCCGAGCCGGCCCGGCGGGCGTTCAGCTCCGCGAGACGATCTCGATCGACTTCGCGCCGCCGACGATCGAGAGGTCGATCCGGTCGCGATCCTGGCCCCAGCCGGGCGATTCCATCGAGGTGGGACCGCCGCGCTTGTCGAGCCGCGTCCCGTCCAGGACGATCGAATCCGCGCCGCCCGCCACCTGGAGCCGCATCGGGACGCCCTTCGGCCGCTCCGCGCGGACCGTCTTCACGCCGCCGACGATCCTGATCGCCGTCTCGCCGACCGGCTGGCCGAGCTCCAGCTGGACCCGCTCGGCGCCGCCGACGATGTCCAGCCCGCGCAGCGGAACCTGTCGAAGGTCCGCCTCCACCTTCTGGATGCCGCCCACGACCTCGATGGTCCAGGGGATCGTCGTGTTCAGGGCGAACGCGGCGACCCGGCCGCGCCAGTCGAACCCGAAGCCCTTGAACTGGACGAGGACGCGGCCGTCGCGGAGGCGGACCTGAGGCGTCGAGCCCTCGAACGTGGCCCGGTAGAGGTCGGCGGGATCGTCGCCCGGGCGGAGGCGCAGCGAGGAGAGCCCGGACCGGATCGCGAGCCTGGCCTCGGTGAGGCCGCCGAGGGGAGCGAAGTGCTCCGACATCGATCGGCCGCCGCCCTGCGCTGAGCCGGAGGATTCGCGGATCGCCTCCGCCTCCTCGCGGGTGACCGCCTCCATCCGGGTGAGGAAGTCGGCGATCAGGGCGAGCTGCTCGTCGCTGTAGTCGCGGATCTCCTGCGCGCTCGCGGTCGAGACCTGGTCGAGCGTCACCTGGATGTTCGCGACCTTCTCGGGCACGACCTCGACGATCACCCGCCGGCGATCGGTGGGGTCGGGCACCCGACGCACGTAGCCGGCCTGCTCGAGGCGGTCGATCACGCGCGTGACCGCGCCCGAGGTGAGGCCGGTGAGCTCCGACAGCTTGCCGGCGCTCGTGGCGCCGAGGTCGATGAGCTGCTCCAGCGTCTCGATGTCGCTCTCGGAGAGACCGAAGCGGATCGCCACGGTCTGCCCGAGGAACGAGCCCTGGATGTTCACTCGCCGAAGCGAACGAAGAACGGAATCGACGTGTTCACGGTTCATGGTTGACAACTGGCTCCTGACTGGGCAAATATCTGCACTGCTCAGATATTGACCCATGATGTTGAACCGTGCAAGTAGTGCCGCGGACCAGCATCGGGCAGACAGGAAGGAGCGTCAACCGATGACGACACCGACCCCGATCCGCAGCACGATGATCGACACCGGCGCCACCACCGCCGGCCGGCTCTCCGAGATCACCGGGCTGACCTCCGGCGCGGTCACCCGGGTCATCGATCGACTCGAGCAGGCCGGCTACGTCCGTCGGATCCCCGATCCGGCCGACCGCCGGCGGGTGATCGTCGAGGTCGTGCCCGAGCGCGTCGCGTCGATCCAGTCGACCCTCGATCGCGTCTCCTCG
>DATBGP010000081.1:0-3196 GCA_036557925.1 Candidatus Limnocylindrales bacterium
CCAGGAGCGCCGCGAGCTCGCCATCCTCATGCTCACCGCGCGCGACACGATCGGCGATCGCGTCACCGGGCTCGACTCGGGCGCCGACGACTACGTCGTGAAGCCCTTCAGCTACGAGGAGCTGGCCGCCCGTCTGCGGGCGCTCGCCCGTCGGTCCGAAGGCGCCGCCCGCCGCCCCGAGCCGAAGCTGGTCGCCGGCCCCATCAGCCTCGACGAGGCCGCCCGGACCGTCACGGTCCACGATCGGCCGGTGGATCTCAGCCCGCGCGAGTTCTCGCTCCTCGAATCCCTGCTTCGTCACCCCGGCCAGGCCCTGAGCCGCGACCAGCTGCTCGACCAGGCCTGGCCGTTCGGGGTCGCGGTCACGCCCAACGCCGTCGACGCCTACGTCCACTACCTCCGGACCAAGCTCGGGTCCGAAGGCGATCGGATCGAGACCGTCCGCGGCGTGGGGTATCGACTGAACGGTGCGTGACGGCATGGCGGCCACGGCCATCGACCCCGTGGACGCCGAAGCCATCGAGGCGGACGGCCGGATGATCCGGCAGGTTCGCTGGCGGCTCGTCGTCTGGAGCGGCCTGTCGACGCTCGTCGTCCTGGCCGTCCTCGGCATGCTCCTCTACTGGAGCGCGTCGCGGACGCTCGAGTCCAACGGCGTCAGGCAGCTGAGCTTGCGGACCGACCAGATCGTCGACGACATCCAGAACCCGCACGGTCCGCCCGGCGGGCCGGCCTATGGCTTCACGTTCGGCGGCGGATCGAGCGGCACGTTCGCGATGGCGGTCGACGCCGAGGGCCGCAACCTCACCCGCGGCGACCTGCCCACGGGGCTGCCGGTTCGGGACTCGCTCGCCGCCGCCGTCGGCGACGGGACCGATACCCGGCTCGCGACGATCGGCGCCCTGCCGATCCGGGCGATGACCCAGCGGGTCGATTCGTCCGTGGGCACGATCTACATCCAGGTCATCCAGGACCGGACTGCCGAGCAGCAGACGCTCGACGCGATCCTCCGCGTGCTCCTCGTGGGCGGGGCGCTCGTCGTCCTCGTCGCGATGGGGTTCGGCTGGATCTACGCGCGGCGAGCGCTCATCCCGATCCGCGAGTCCCTCACCTCGCAGCGGGCGGCCCTCCGGCGCCAGCGCGAGTTCGCGGCCGACGCGAGCCACGAGCTCCGGACGCCGTTGACCGTGATCCGCAGCTCCGTTGAGCACCTCCGCCGCAACCGCGGCGAGCCCGACGCGACGACCGAGGCGCTCGAGGATATCGATGCCGAGGTCGGCCACCTGACCGCCCTGGTCGACGACCTGCTGCTCCTCGCCCGATCCGACTCCGGCGCGATCACGCTGAGCCGGATGCCGGTGGACCTCGGTGACGTGGCGGCCGAAGGGGCGGGCGCGCTGGCGAAGCTCGCCGCCGACCGCGGCGTCTCCCTGGGCCTCGATCCCGAGCCCGGCATGGTTCGGGGCGACCACGCCCGGCTCCGCCAGCTGATCGTGATCCTCGTCGACAACGCCATCCGCCACACCCCGCGTGGCGGCTCGGTCCTCGTGAAGGTCCGGGGCGACGAGCGGGAGGTGCAGGCCGAGGTCGACGACGATGGACCGGGCATTCGCCCCGAGGACATGCCGCGGGTGTTCGAGCGATTCTGGCGGGCGCCGGGCGCGGTGGCCGGCGGCACGGGCCTCGGCCTGGCGATCGCGAAGTCGATCGTGGACCTGCACGAGGGTCGGATCACGGTCTCGAACCGGCCGGAGGGCGGCGCCCGGTTCACGGTCCGGCTCCCGGCTGCGCCCCAACCGCCCCTCGCCGCGACCGAGGGCGGTCCGGTCCTCGCTCCCGACGGGCCGCGATAGGCGACACTGGGCCGGACCGGGCCCGCAGGTTCCGGCGCGGCGACGCACCACTCGGGACGGATTTCTCAGGACGTCATCAGGATCGACCGTCGAAGATGGAACGGCCTGCACGCCAAATCAGCCGCGACCCAGTCCGGAGCGACGATGCACGACGAGACCGGTCCATCAACTGACGTGCCTGTCTGGAACCCTCCGCCACTCCCCGCGGAGCCGGCCACGAGCCCGGCTGAGCCGGCCCCTGCATCCTTCGACGGGCGCACGCCCGGTCGCGCGTCGGCGATCCGCGGCGGCATCGTGCTCGGCGCCGCGCTCACGATGGTCGTCGGCGTCGCGGTCGTGATGGGCGCCTCACCCTCGGATCCCGCCTCCGGCGCCGGCGCCCAGCCGTCCGGCTCGCAGCCGTCGGCCGCGGCCAGCCAGGCCCCGAAGAAGGACGACCAGGGCAAGGGCAACCGCGGACCGTCCACCTTCCGCTTCGGGCCCTTCGCCTTCGGCTTCGGCCCGGGGAACGGCAACGGCAACGGGAACGGTCGGCCCGACCGGATCGGAGGGGTCGCCTTCGGCCGGATCACCGTGACCTCCGTCGCCGGCAACAACGTCTCGCTGAAGACCGACGACGGCTGGACCCGGACGATCACCGTCACCTCGGACACGAAGATCACGAAGGGCGGCGAGCCGGCGACGATCGGCGACGTGAAGAGCGGTGACGTCGTGCGGCTCGGCCAGAAGCGCAACGACGACGGCACCTACACGGTGACCGCGCTCGCGATCGTCCTCCCGCAGGTCGCCGGCGAGGTCACCGCCGTCACCGCGGACTCGATCACGATCAAGGGACGCGACGGCAAGACGGCGACGATCCACACCTCGAGCGGTACGGCCTACCACGTCGGCAAGGACGCCGGCAGCCACGCCGACGTCACGGTCGGTTCAAGCGTGGGCGCGGTCGGCGATCGCCGCACCGACGGCAGCATCGACGCGGTCGCGGTGACCGTCGTCCCCGAGCGCGTGGTCGGCACGGTGAAGTCGGTGAGCGGCAACGCGATCACGATCACCGGCCGCAACGGCAAGACGCAGACGATCCACGTCGATGCGGATACGAAGATCGGCGTTGCCGGCGTCGACGGCGCGAAGGTCGCCGACGTGAAGGCCGGGATGGTCGTCGCGGCCCAGGGCACGCTCCGCACGGACGGCTCCCTGGACGCCACGAACCTCCGCGCCGGGCAGGCCGGCAAGGGCAACGGCTCGAAGGTCAAGCCGCCCAAGCAGCAGCCGAACGCGTCGGCGTCCCCGAGCGGCGCGACCGGCTAGCTCCAGCGCTCCTGCGGTTCCACGACGCGGGGGCC
>DATBGP010000082.1:0-5753 GCA_036557925.1 Candidatus Limnocylindrales bacterium
CGGCGGCAGGGTGACCATGCCGACGACCGTCTCGTCGAGATCGACCGTCTCGATGCGCCCGCTGCCGAGCGCCCGCACGCGATCCGGTCTCGCGAACGACTTCCGCTGCAGCCGTGGCATCGGCGGCTATTGTCAGCCACGGGAGCAGACGCGGGTCACGCCCTGCCGGACAGAGTTCGAGGCCGGCTCCCGAAGGAACCGGCCCCGATGCTGTCCCGGTGAAAGTCCGGCGAACCGGACGCCCGCCACGCGCCAAGGGCATCTATCACGTCGGCTGCACCGACTACCCTGACCCTACCTACCCATGACCTTGGTGCTGGGGCAGCTTGGCTGACACAGCAGCGCAACGGGAATGCTACCCCTCGACCCACGGGAAGCCAAGAGTTTTGACAAGACCCGTGATGTAAATTCCTTAACGTTCGTTGCGCGGGCGTTGCGCCGGCCTTGCACGGCCCGAGTGGCGGCGCTCACCGCAGGTCGCAAGGATCCATGTGAGGCCGCCGCGCTCAGCCCTCGTGGATCGTGATCCCCGTGATCGCGACCGGGTTGTCCGGCAGGTCCCGGGCGTTCCGCGGCGCGCCGACGATCTCGTCGACCACGTCCATCCCCTTCGTGACCTGCCCGAACAGGGTGTAGTTCTTCGGCAGCCGGCCCGTCAGGTCCTGGTGACAGATGAAGAACTGGCTGCCGTTCGTGTTCGGCCCCGCGTTCGCCATCGCCAGCGTGCCCCGCGTGTAGTCCCCCTTCACCGGCTCGTCCTCGAACGTGTAGCCGGGTCCGCCGGTCCCCACCCGACCCGCGTTCAGCGTCGCCTTCTTGCCGTGCTCGCCATCGCCGGCCTGGGCCACGAAGCCCGGGATCACGCGGTGGAAGACGACGTCGTCGTAATAGCCCTTCTTCGCGAGGTCCACGAAGTTCTGGCTCGCCTTCGGGGCGTCGTTCGTGTACAGGTCGACCTCGATGTCGCCCTTCTCGGTGGCGATCGTGGCGCTGGTCATGGCACTCCTTCCCGGGCGACCGGCCGGCCGCCCGTGCTTACGACGAGGCGACGGTGACCTTGTTCATCACCACCGGGCTCGTCGGCAGCTCCTCGCCGCCGGCGGCCTGGTAGATCGCGTCGGCCGTCTCCATCCCGGACGTGACCGACCCGATGATCTGATAGGTGTTCGCGCTCGCCAGGACGTCGGCGTCCTTGTCGTCGAGGACGATGAAGAACTGGGACCCGACGGAGTTCGGCTCCGCGGTCCGGGCCATCGCGACGGTGCCGCGCTTGTATGGGGTCGTCACCTTCTCGTCCTGGATCGTGTAGCCGGGCCCGCCCGATCCGGTGCCGGTCGGGTCGCCGCCCTGGATGACGAACGGCGTGCCGTCCTGGAGGGTCGCAGCGCGATGGAACGGGACTCCGTCGTAGAACCCGCAGCCCGCGAGCGCGACGAAGTTGCCCGCCGCGATCGGCGAGAGGTCGTTGTCGACGGTGATCTGCATGTCGCCCTTGTCGGTCGAGATCGTCACGATCTCCGTCTGGCCGGCCGCGCCGGCCGGCGGCTGGGCCGTGGGGCAGCCCGGCGGATTGCTGGCCCGCGGCGAGAAGACCGCCGTCGCGCTGCCACCGGGCGAGCCTGCCCCGGAGCCGCCCGAAGTGGCCGCGCCGGACGCGGGCGCCGAGGGAGACGCCGTCGCCGAGCTCGATCCGCTGCCGCCGAGCCCGCCCGGCCGCAGGACGAGGAACGCCACGACCCCGAGGACGACGACGCCGCCCGCCCACGCCAGCGGGTTCAGGTACCACGCGCGGCCGGCACCGGACCGGCGCGTCGCGGACCCGCCGCCGACCTTGCCGCCGCCCACCCGACCGGCCGTCGCGGCCGCGGCGGCCTGGGCCCGGGCGGTGTCGTAGCGCCGGCGCCGAGCCGGATCGAGCAGCCAGTGGCGGGCGACGTTGAAGCGCTTCTGCCGGGCGGTCGAGCCGCCGCGATCCCGGGCCGCCGCGGTCTGGAGGCGCCGGTCCATGAGCGCGACCGCCTCGCGGATCTCCTCCTGGGTCGCCCCGGGCCGCACATTCAGGACCGCGTACAGGTCGAACGTCGGGATCGGGCCGTCACCCTGCCCACCCGACGGGCGGGGCTGGGTCGAGCCCGAACGGCGTCGATCGTCGGTCATGCGGCGGCCTCCAGGGCTGCGGAGAAGTCGATCGCCCCGGAGAGCAGGGCCTCGCCGAGGATGATGCCCGCGATCCCCGCGTCGCGCAGCCGTCGGACGCCGTCGAGGTCGGAGACGCCTCCGGCCACGAGGACGTCGATGTCCGGGCGGGCCGCGATCGGGCCGAGGACGGACGGGTCCGGTGCGGTGCCGCCGTGGGCGAGGACGAAGCGGCTCACGCCGCGATCCGCCAGCTCCCCGACGACGCCGGCGAGGCTCGGCGGCCCGGCCGCGGAGCCTCGCCGCTGCCAGGGGAACGCGGCGAGACGCTCCGGGCGCGGATCGAGGCCGACCGCGAGCCAGTCACCGGCGACGCCGAGCGCCTCGGCGAGGGCCGACGGATCGTCGACGATGGCCATCGAGGTCACCACGCGCGTCGCCCCCGCGGCGAACGCGAGCCGGATGCCGTCCGCGGTGTCGACGCCCCCGGCGAGCTGCAGCGGGACGGCAATCCGCGACGCGATCGCGCCGACGGCCTCCAGGTTCTCCGGCCGCCCCGACCGTGCGCCGCCGAAGTCGACGAGGTGGATGAGCGTCGCCCCGCCGGCGACGAGCTGCTCGGCGATCCGCTCCGGGCGATCGGTCGGCGCCCCGACGCCGCTCGAGGCGCCGGGCCAGTAGACGACGCGCGACCGGCCGCGGTCGAGATCGATCGAGGGGATGACCTGCACGAGGCGCTGGCGCCGCCTAGGACCGCGCGGCCCGGCTCGCGCCGCTGCCGCCGCTGGCCGAGCCGCCGCTCGGCGTTCCGTCGCCGTTCGAGCCCGCCAGGCGCTCCCGGAGCAGCCGCCGATGGAAGCTGATCGGCAGCGAGCCGTTCCGGAGCAGCGTGTCGTGGAAGTCGCGGAGGGAGAACGCGCTCCCGAGCCTGGCCTGTTCGTCGGCGCGGAGCTGGAGCAGCAGCACCTTGCCGAGCAGGTACGAGAGCTGGTAGGTCGGCGTGTAGGTGTAGCGCCGGACCTCGGCCCGGGCGTTCGGCTCCTCGAAGCTCGTCTCGGCGACCATGAACCGGATCGCCTCGTCGATCGAGACCTCGCCGCGATGCATCCGGACGTCGAGGATGATCCGGCAGGCCCGCCAGATCGCGTCCGTGTGCATGTTCAGCCGGAAGTTCGCCTCGGCGTCGAAGCCCTGCTCGCGCATCATCTGCTCGGAGTACATCCCCCAGCCCTCGACGAACTCCGGGGCGTCGGTCATCAGGCGGGTCAGCGACGGGTGGTCGTTCGCGACCGTCAGCTGGAGGTGATGGCCCGGGTACGCCTCGTGGATGCTCGTGTTGCTGATCGAGCTGTAGTTGTGCTCGCGCATCGCATTCGGGTCGTCGTCGACCGAGCGGGTGACGATGTAGATCCCCTCGGGGTTCGGGTCGAACTTCGCGGGCGAGAAGTAGGCGGCGAACGGGATGACGTTGGCGAGGTAGACCGGGGTCTCGACGACCTCGATCCGCTCGTGGGCCGGGACCGTCGCGATGTCGCGGTCGATCAGCTCCTGGCGGGCCCGGACCATCACGTTCCGGTAGGCCTCGAGGGCCTCCTCGAACGTGGCCGGGTGATCGGACTTCAGGCGGTCGATGACGGCGGCCTCGTCCGCCCGGTCGTCGATCTCGGCCGCGGCGCGGATCCGCGCCGCCTTCTGCGTCTCGAGCTGGTCCTCGCCGATCTCGAGGATCGCGTCGGCGTCGAGGCCGTCGAAGGCCCGGAGCGTCACGAGCTCGTCGTAGCGCTCCCGGCCGAGCGCCCAGTCGTCCGTCCCGGCGGCAAGCGACTCCTTCAGCCAGCCGGCGTAGTCCGCGATCGCGAGCCGGGCCGTCTCCGCGGCCTGCTCCAGGCGGCGCCGTTCGGCGTCGGGGAGCGACGTGCCCGCCGCCGTGATCTCGTCGAAGAAGCCGGGCAGCTGCGCCGCCGACTCGATCTCGAGCTGCTGCCAGGCGCGGACCTGCGGCACGACAGCTCGCGTCCGGGACTCGTCGAGGAAGGCCGGCACGGCCTCGAGCCGGCTCGAGATCGAGTCGAGGCGCTCGGGCAGCGGCGCGAAGTCGCGGGCGAAGAGGAGGAAGAGCGCGTCGCCGATCAGGTCCAGCGACGTCGAGCGGCGCTCCCACGTCCGGACCTCGGCGGTGTCGAAGATCTGGCGGCGGGTGTTGTGGAGCTCGAGATCGCGCTCGAACCGGGCCTCGGGCGAGAGGCCGTCCTCGTCCAGGGCCTCGATCGCGGCCAGGTGGCGACGATCGATCTCGAGGTCCTCCAGGACGCCGTCCCGGCTGCCGTCGCCGAGCCGGTGGTCCTCGGTGTGGATCCCGAGGTACGTCCCGAACAGCGGGTTGCGCTCCATCAGCGTCCGGAAGTGGCTCTCGACGAGGTCGTAGAACCGGCCGTCGAGCGGGCCCGGATCCGCGGCCGGCTCGGGGCGCGTGAGCGCGACGTCCTGGATCGTCTCGGTCACGAGCATCTCCTGATCAAGGGTCGGGGCGACCGGCTCACGTTGCCACTGCGAGGCGGCTGCCGGGGGCGCCGACCTCGTGGAGCGCGTCCGCGATCGCCTCGGCCGCGCGATCCACGTCAGCGCGGTCGACGCCGTGATGGGTCGCCGCCCGGACCTGCCCGTGCGGGTAATAGTCGAGCCGGACGCCGCGGGCCTCGGCGGCCGCGAGGAAGGCGGCTCGATCGCCGTCAACGCGGAACAGGACGAAGTTCGTGGTCACCCGGCGCGGATCGAGACGGTCGTCGTCACCGGGCTGGGCGATGTCGCCGGGCGACCGGACGCCGGGCGTGTCCGCGAGTCGATCGGCGAGCCGGCGGGCGTTCGCATGGTCCTCGGCGAGGCGCTCGATCATGCCGGCATCGCCGTCCCGCAGCGCGACGAGGCCCGCCGCGGCGAGCACGCCCGACTGGCGCATCCCGCCGCCGAGGAGCTTCCGGGCGCGATGGGCCTTCGAGATGAGCGCGCGGCTGCCGACGACCACCGAGCCGGCCGGGCAGCCGAGGCCCTTCGACAGGCAGAACGTCACCGAGTCCGCCGGACTTGCCAGCTCCTTCGCGGAGACGCCGAGGGCCACCACCGCGTTGAAGAAGCGGGCGCCGTCGACGTGGAGGGGCACGCCGCGCTCGTGGGCGACGGCCGCGATCCGCAGAGTGGCTGCCGGGTCGATCGGCTGGTTGCCGGAGTGGCTGTGGGCGTTCTCGATCGCGACGAGGCTGGTGATCGGCTCGTGCGGGTCGGCCGGGTCGCGGAAGGCCCCTGCGATCTCGTCGGGGTCCAGCGTGCCGTCCGGTCGGTCGCGGAGCTGGAGGACGCTCGCGCCGACGACGACGGCGTGGCCCGCGGCCTCGTCGCGGACGATGTGGCTCTGGGCCCCGGCGATCACCTCGCCGCCGCGCGGGACGTGGGCCATCAGCGAGACGAGGTTGCCCATCGTTCCGGACGAGACGAAGAGTCCGGCCTCCTTGCCGAGGAGCTCGGCGGCACGCTCCTGGAGCGCGGCCACGGTCGGGTCCTCGCCCCAGACGTCGTCGCCGACCTCGGCGGCCGCCATCGCGCGGCGCATCTCGTCGGTCGGA
>DATBGP010000083.1:0-7053 GCA_036557925.1 Candidatus Limnocylindrales bacterium
CGGGTCAGGGCGGCGACGACCGGGCTGAGGATGAACGCCAGGAGCCAGGCGAGGAAGAAGATCAGGATGACGTCGCCGAAGCCGTAGAAGATCGACGCGAGCATCCCGATCAGGACGAGCGCCAGCACCGCCGTCCCGAGCACGAGCAGGGCCGTGACCAGGGTGCCCTGTCGATCGTTCAGCTGGGTGGGCAGCATGGCAGCATCGTAGACCCGGGCGCTTCGCGCCCGCTCACCGGCTGTCGCGCCTGGACGACGCCGGGCTGCGTTGGACGCTGCGCTCCTCGCTCACGCACGTTCGAGTGCGCTCGCTCCGGTGCTCGTGTCCGCCTTGCCGGCCCCGCCCATCCGCGACGATCGCAGATCCGGCCCCGCGTCAGTGGAACGGCCAGAAGATGGGGACGACGAGCACGGACACGACGAAGAAGACGACCATCACCGCGAGCCCGAGCCGCCAGTAGTCGCCGAATCGGTAGCCGGCCGCGCCCATCGCGATGAGGTTCACGGGTGTCGCGACCGGCGTCAGCAGCGACGCCGAGGCGGCCACGCAGATCGACATCAGGACCGGCCGGACGTCCAGGCCGGTCTCGGCCGCCGCCGCGGCGCCGATCGGGATCACGATCAGGGCGGTCGCCGTGTTGCTGATCAGCTGGCCGAACACCGCGGTCACGACGAAGAGGCCCACGAGCAGCCCGTACGGACCCATCCCGCCCACGACCCTGAGGAGCGCATCGGCGACCTGGTCGGCCGCACCGCTCTCGAACATCGCGGTGGAGAGCGGCAGCATCGCCGCGACGAGCACGACCGTCGTCCAGGTCACGGATCGGTAGGCCTGCTCCATCGTCACGACCCCCAGCACGACCAGCGCGCCGGCCGCCAGGAGCCCCGCGACCGCGGGCGGGACCAGGCCCGTCACGAGCAGCGCCACCATCCCCACGAGGACCCCGATCGACTCCCAGGCGTGTCGCCCGAACGGCACGGCCTGGCGGCGGACCAGCGCCGGATGGTCGACGACGAGGAGCCCGGGGTCGGCGGCCCGCGCGTCCAGCGCGTGCCACGGACCGCGCATGATCAGGACGTCGCCGGCGGCGAGCTTCGTCTCGGGCTGGGACTCTCCGGAGCGCTGGATCGCGATGATCGTCAGGTCGCCGTCCTCGGTCTGCATGCCGACGTAGACGTGCTCGCCCTGGAACGGCGATCGCGGCGGGATCACGACCTCGCTGAGGCCCGTCTCGCGATCGAAGCCCGCCGCGGGGTCGCCGGCCGGGCCCAGGCCGTACTGGGCGACCAGGGTCCGGGCGTGGCGGCTGAGGTCGACCGAGATCGTCGGCGGGGTTCGAACGGGCAGCAGCCGGTCGCCGAGCAGGGCGACCACGATCACCGTCCCGACGAGCAGCGGGATGCCGGCGAGCGCGAACTCGAAGAAGCCGATCGGGCCGCTCCCGTACTGGACCGCCGCGTCCGAGATCAGGAGGTTCACGTTCGAGCCCGTCAGCGCGAGCTGCGACCCGGCGTGGGCCCCGAAGCAAAGCGGGATGAGCAGCTTCGACGGGGCGATCTTCAGGCGGGTCGCCGTCACGACGATCACCGGCAGGAGGGCCGCCACCGACGCGTTGACCGTCACGAACGCCGTGAGGACCGCGCAGGCGAGCATCGTCAGGACGAGGAGCCGCCGCCGGCTGTCGCCGGCCCGCTCCACGAGCTGCTGGCCGGCCCACGCGGTGACGCCGGTCGCGTCGAGAGCCTCGCTCACCACGAACAGCGTCGCGATGAAGATGATCACCGGGTCGCCGAACCCGGCCAGGCTCTGCGGCAGGGTCAGGACGCCCGTCGCCCACAGGACCAGCGCCGCGCCGATCGCGACCACCTCCACCGGCAGCCGTCCCCAGATGAAGAGGGCGACGATGCCGGCGATGACCGCGAACGTGATCTGGGCGTGGTCCATCAGGGGTCGATGGCCGGGCGCGGCTCAGAGCTGGACTGGATAGCCGGGCCCCAGGGGCAGGCCGAGGATGAACCAGAGCACGAACAGGATGATCCAGACGACCGCGATGATGACCACGTACGGCAGCATCAGCGCGATCACCGTCCCGATCCCGGCGTCCTTCTGGTAGCGCTGGGCGATGGTCACCATGAACGGCAGGTAGACCATCAGCGGCGTCACGACGTTCAGCGGCGAGTCACCCACCCGGTAGGCCGCGAGCCCGGTCTGGGGCGGCACCCCGAGCTGGATGAAGAGCGGGATGAAGATCGGGGCGAAGATCGCCCACTTCGGGATCAGCCCCGGCATGATGATGTCGAGGAGCAGGATCACGAAGATCATCCCGATCAGGAGCGGCAGCGCCCCGATCCCGGCTGCCGTCAGGGCCTCGGCGAGGGCGACGGCGAGGACGCTGGGGATGTTGCTGTAATTGAAGTAGGCGATGAACTGGCTGATCATCAGCAGCATGAAGACCAGGGCGCCGAGCCCGCCGAAGGTCTTCACGACGGCGTTGATCACGTCGTTGCTGTGCTTGAACGTCCGGGCCCCGATGCCGTAGCCGATCCCCGAGATCAGGAACGTCATCGCGATGATGAACAGCAGGCTGTCCATGAACGGGGTCGTCCCGATGATGTCGCCGGTCTCCGGGTCGCGGAGCGGGGCGCCGGGCGGCAGCGTGATCGCCAGGACGAACCCGATGAACAGGACGAACGCGACGAGCGCATAGCGCAGGCCGCGCTTGTCCGCGGCGTCGTCGTGGACCGAGTCGGCCTCGTCCTCGACGGAGATCCCATCGGGCCCGCCGTCCGCCGCGGGCTGCCAGACCCCGAGACGCGGCTCGACGATCCGCTCGGTGATGATGTACGCGACGATCGCCAGCACGATCGACGAGGCGATGCTGAACCAGTAGTTCGCGAGGATGCCCAACGGCGTCCCACCGACGGCGCCGAGCGCCTCGTTCGTGATCGCGGTGATCTGGGCGTCGATCGGGCCCGGGATCGGGTTCACCCCGAAGATCGCGCCGACGCCCGCGAAGCAGGCGGCCATGCCGGCGAGCGGGTGGCGGCCGACGCTCGCGAAGGCAGCCGCCCCCAGCGGCACCAGGATCAGGTAGCCGGCGTCGGTTGCGATGCTCGAGAGGACGCCGACGAAGATCAGGGCGAAGGCGAGGACACGTTTCGGCGAGGCCCGCACGAGGAGGCGGATGAGGGCGCCCATCAGCCCGCTGCCTTCCGCGACGCCGGCGCCCATCAGGGCCACGAACGTCACGGCGATCACGCCGAACCCGGCGAAGTTCGGGACGAAGGACGTGAAGACGAACCGGATGCCCTCGACGTCGAGCAGGCTCTTGATCGGGATCGTGACGGTCTCGAGGTGGTAGTCGTCGCGCTGATCGACGGTCGGATCGGCCTCGATCACCGGCGCCGTCGTGTCCTCGTAGGAGTTCGGCGTGACCTGGACCTGATCGGGGACGACGATCTCTTCGGTCACCGACACCCCGGCGAAGGCCAGGATCGCCGACAGCACGATCACGCCGATGATCAGGTAGAGGAACATCAGCACCGGGTGGGGCACCTTGTTCCCGAACCGCTCGATTCCGTCGAGCAGGCGGGCCATGCCGGTGTGCTGCGGCGCCGTCGCCGCGGTGGCCTCGGTCACGTCTCGATCCCTCCCGGAGTGCCTGGGGGCGTGGCGGCGCGGTGGGCTACGACCGCGTCGGGCGGAAGCTCGTGGCGAAGGTCGCGAGGAGGCGGGTGCCGAACGCCGTGGCACCGGTCGGCCGCCAGCCGTCATCGGCCTCCACCTGCATCGGGCCGCAGATGTCGAGGTGGCCGAACGGCGTGCCGTCCACGAAATCCTCGAGGAACAGGCCGGCGGTGATCGTCCCCGCGTCGATGCCGCCCATGTTCTTGATGTCGGCGATCTTCGAATCCAGCTGACGCCGGTACTTGCGGACGAGAGGCAGCTCCCAGAGCGGTTCGTCGACGGCCTGGCCGGCAGCCTCGAGCTGGGCGACGAGCGCCGGGTCGTTGCCGAGCACGGGCGCCAGCGCCGAACCGAACGTCCGCATCGCCGCCCCGGTCAGCGTCGCGATCGTCACGATCGCGTCGACCCCGTCCTCGACCGCGAGGGCCAGGCCATCGGCCATCACGAGACGGCCTTCGGCGTCGGCGTTCACGACCTCGACCGTCTTGCCGCCGCGGATCGTGAGCACGTCCCCGAGCCGGGTCGCGGTGCCCGACGGCATGTTGTCCGTGCACATCAGGAACCCGGTCACGGTCGCCCCGACGCCCAGGTCCCGGAGCGTGGTCATCGCGCCGAAGATGGCGGCGGCGCCGGACATGTCGAGCTTCATCAGCGCGTGCATCGCGTCCGACGGCTTCAGGCTGATCCCGCCCGAGTCGTACATGATCCCCTTGCCGACGAAGGCGAGCGACCCGGTCGGGCTGCCCTTCGGCCGGTAGACGAGCTTGATCAGGCGGGCCTCCTCGTCGCTGCCGGCGTTCACGCCCAGCAGCCCGCCGGTGCCCATCGCGACGAGCGCGTCCTGGTCGAACACCTGGACCTCGAGGCCCACCTGCGGGCCGACCTCCTCGGCGACCTCGCCGAACCGCGTCGCGGTCAGGTGGGTCGCCGGCGCGTTGCACAGGTCGCGGGCGACGTTCGTCGCCCGGGCGAGGAGGAGGCCCCGCTCGGCGCCTGCCCGGACGCCGTCGGCGCGGGCCGGATCCACCACGAGCGTCACCGATCGGAGCGGGACGTCGGCCGGTCGATCGGCGAAGACGCGATAGCGGTAGCGAGCGAGGACGATGCCCTCGATCGCGGCCTGGCCGAGGTCCTGGGCGCTCGGTCCGCTGACCGCGCGAAGGTCGAAGACGGGCTCCGCGTGGCGGTGGGCGCGAAGCGCGAACCAGGCCGCGGCATCCCGGATCGTCGCGGCCGACGAGCCATCACGGGCCCCGGAACCCGCCTCGATGACCAGGGGCCCCGCGACCTGCGGCAGGACGAGCGTCTCGCCGACCCTGCCGGAGAAGTCGGACGCCTCGAGCGTCGCCCGGTCGAAGCCGACACGCTCGGGCACCTCGCCGTCGGACGGGACGGGGATGCCCACGACGGTCGCGCCGGCCGGGACGTCCGTGACGACCCGGATCTCCGGCGGGGTGGCGTGCCAGGACGGGATCGGGTCGAACGTGTCGGACGTGGCCGCGGTCGGCCTCTCGGCGATCGTCATCTCGAGCTCCTGGGCCGGCCGGAGGACCGAGCAGTCGCCACGCCGGCGTCCGCGGGGCGGCGCGTGACGGGTCCAAGCCTTCGGTCGTCAGCATGGAACCCCGCTCCGCGCGGCCCAAGGGCGCCGACACTCCGCGGCGCCGCGCGCGCACACGCGACCCGGACCGCGGACGAGCGAGTGGCCTCAGCCGAGCGTCAGCGGGTCGCCGAGGACGATCGCGGCGTCCCGGGACGCGCCGCCGCGGACCACGGTCACCGGCACGCTGTCGCCGGCGTTCCGGAGGAGCGCGAGCTTCTCGAGCTGCGAGATGCTCGTCGCCGGCTGGCCGTCGACCCGGGTCAGGACGTCGCCGACCTGGATCCCCGCCCCGTCGGCGGGTCCGCCCGGGTCCACCACCGAGACGAACAGGGCGGTCGATCGGCCGTTCGCGTCCACGATCGGGGTCGCCTGGAGGCCGAACGTCGGGTGGTTGGCGTTGCCCGTCGTGATCAACTGCTCGCCGACGGCATCCGCGAGATCCACGGGGATCGCGAAGCCGAGGCCCACGCTCCCGCCGCCACTCTGCCCCGCGGCGTTCGGGACGGTGATGATCGCCGAGTTGACGCCGACCAGGCGGCCCGCGCAGTCGACGAGCGCCCCGCCGCTGTTGCCGGGATTGATCGAGGCGTCCGTCTGCACCGCGTCGATCAGGTGCGCCGTCTGGCCGCTGCCCAGCGGAAGGGGCACGTAGCGGTCGAGCGCGCTCACGATGCCCGCCGTCACGGTGCTCGTGAGGCCCATCGGCGCGCCGAGGGCGACCACTGGCTGGCCGACGACCAGGCCACCGGACGACCCGATCGCGATCACCGGCCGGCCTTCGGCACCGTCCTCGGCCTTGACGACCGCGAGGTCCGTCGTCGGATCGGTCCCGACGATCGTGGCCGGGCTGCTCGTGCCGTCGCTGTACCGGACGACGACCTTGCCGGCGTCGCCCGCCGCGGCGGCGGACGAGATCACGTGGTAGTTCGTCAGCACGTAGCCGTCGCCCCGGACCAGCTGGCCGGAGCCGTTGCCGCCGCCCTGCGGGGTGGACGTCTCGACCGTCACGACCGAGGGCAGGGCGGTTCGGACGACGTCCGTCGCGACGCAGGATCCCGTCGCGCCCGAGCTGACGGCGTTCGATGCCAGCCGCGAGACCGCCCAGCCGCCGATCAGGCCGATCGCCCCGACGAAGACGAGCGCCAGCACGATCCGGCCGCGACCCGGGCGGCCGCCGGTCGGCGGTGCGGCGGGGTCGGTCGTGGTGGTCGGAGAGTCCTCGGCATCGGTCATCGTCGATCGCGGCGAACCGCGCTCGGAGGGTAGGTCTCGCGCGTGGGCCGGCCCAAGGGCGCGGGCACTCCCGGTGGCGCCGCGCCGGCACGCTCGGGAGAGCGCTGGTCGGAGACCCTAGCGAAGGCCCATCCGCCTGCGGACCTCGTCCATCGTCGCGGCGGCCCGCGGAGCGAGCCGGTCGGCGCCCGCCTCGAGGATCCCGTCGATCTCGGCCGGGTTCGCCATCAGCTCGGCGTAGCGCTCGCGGGCGGGCGCGTAGTGCCGGACGATCCGGTCGGCGAGCAGCTTCTTCATGTCGACGCAGCCCGTCCGGGCCGTCCGCTCGCCGTCCCAGAGCTCCTCGTAGTCGTCGCCGAAGAACGGCTGGAGCTGGCAGACGTTGCACACCTCCGGCCGCCCCGGGTCCGTCCGCTTGATGCGCTTCGTGTCCGTGACCATCGACATCACCTGGCGCCGGATCAGGTCGGGCTCGCCGAGGATGTCGATCGTGTTGCCGACGGACTTGCTCATCTTGCGGACGCCGTCGG
>DATBGP010000084.1:0-3152 GCA_036557925.1 Candidatus Limnocylindrales bacterium
CCGCCACTCGACGGTGGCCGAATGCTGATGATCGTCCTGAAGGCGATCTTCGGCACCCGGATCAGCGTCCAGGCGGAGCGGATGACGTACGTCGTCGGGTTCGCCTTCCTGTTCGCGTTCCTCATCTGGGTCAGCGGCTTCGACATCGTCCGGATCCTGTCCGGCGGCACCTGAGCACGGTTCGCCCGATGGCCACTCCTGACGCCCTGCGACCCCGGCGTCGCCCGACCGTGTCCGTCGACGTCGGCGGGGTGCTGGTCGGCTCCGCCCATCCGATCGTCGTCCAGTCGATGACGAACACCGACACGGCCGACCCGGACGCGACGGCCATCCAGGTCGCCCGGCTCGCCCACGCGGGCTCGCAGCTCGTCCGGGTGACCGTGAACACCGAGGAAGCGGCCGCGGCCGTGCCGGAGATGATCGACAAGCTCCGGAACAACCTCGGCGTCGACGTGCCGGTGATCGGCGACTTCCACTACAACGGCCACAAGCTCCTGGTCGAGTACCCGGAGATGGCGAAGGCCCTCGCGAAGTACCGGATCAACCCGGGGAACGTCGGGGCGAAGCGCCACGACGAGCATTTCGCGACGATCGTCCGGGTCGCGATCGACAACGACAAGCCCGTCCGGATCGGGGTCAACTGGGGCTCGCTCGACCAGCAGCTCCTGACCGAGCTGATGAACGCGAACGCCGCGGCGGCCGAGCCGCGCGACGCCCGGGACGTGATGATCGAGGCGATGATCGAGTCGGCCATGCGCTCGGCGGAGCTCGCGGAGCAGACCGGGCTCGGCCACGACCGGATCATCATCAGCGCGAAGGTCTCGGGGGTGCGCGACCTCGTCGACGTCTATCGCCTGCGGGCCGTCCGGTCCGACTATCCGCTCCATCTCGGGCTCACCGAGGCGGGCATGGGCGACAAGGGGATCGTCGCCTCGACGGCCGGGCTGGCGATCCTCCTCAACGAGGGGATCGGCGACACGATCCGGGTCTCGCTGACCCCGGAGCCCGGCGCAGGCCGGGAGCGCGAGGTCGAGATCGCCCAGCAGGTCCTCCAGTCGATGGGGATCCGGTCGTTCCTGCCGCAGGTCAGCGCGTGTCCGGGCTGCGGCCGGACCACGTCCACGTTCTTCCAGGAGATGGCCCAGCAGATCCAGCAGCACCTGAAGGACCGGATGCCGGCCTGGCAGGAGGAATACCCGGGCGTCGAGGAGCTGCGAGTGGCGGTGATGGGCTGCGTCGTGAACGGGCCCGGTGAGAGCAAGCACGCCGACATCGGGATCTCGCTGCCCGGCACATTCGAGGACCCGGTCGCGCCGGTCTTCATCGACGGGCGGCTGGATCGCACGCTCCGCGGCGAGGGCCTCGTGGCGGAGTTCATCGACATCCTCGAGGCCTACGTCGACCGGCGCTACGGGAGCGGGTCCCGCGCCGCCACCGCCGGCGCATCGCGCTGAGACAGACCTGAACGCCGCCGAAGGGGACCGCTCGATCGCGGCGTCCCGATCCGAGCCGGTGGCCTCGGCCGTGCCGTGGCCGTGGATCCTCGTGGGGATCCTCGTCGGCGCCGCGATCCTGCGGGCGATCCCGCTGCTGACCGGCGTCGCGTTCCAGGCGGGCAACCTCTACGACGACGGCGTCTACTTCGCCGCGGCCTCCCTCCTGCCGTCCGGCGCGCTGCCGTACGCCGACTACGTGTTCCTCCATCCGCCGGGGGTCGTCCTCGCCTTCGCCCCGGTGGCCCTCCTCGGCGACGCGCTCGGCCTGGGGCCCCGCGAGCAGCTCGCCCTGGCCCGGGTCGTGGTCGCGGCGATCGGCGTGGTCAACGTGCTCCTCGTGGCCTGGGTGGCCCGGGAGTGGAAGGGCTGGCCCGCGGCGGTCATCGCGGCATCCATCGTGGCCACGACGCCGATCGTGCTCCAGACCGAGTCGACGCTCTTCCTGGAGCCGCTCCTGAACCTCGCCTGTCTGGCCGCCATCGCGTTGTGGGTTCGGGGGGAGCACCGCCCGACCCGTCACCGGCGGGAGATCGTCGCGATCGCGGTCCTGCTCGCCGCCGCGGTGCTCGTGAAGCTGTGGGCGGCCGTCCTGATCGCGGGGATCGCCGCGGTCCTGGTCAAGCGGCGGGCATGGCGGGACGCGGCCGTCATGGTCGTCGCCGGCGGCGTCACCGTCCTCGTCGTCACCCTGCCGTTCCTGCTCCGCGACCCGGTCGCGCTCGTCTCGAACGTCGTCGGCGGCCAGCTCGGCCGGCCGCCCGAGGGGCTGGCGGATCGCGGCGAGCGCCTGACCCAGCTGTTCGACATCGGCCCGATCGGGCTGGGCGGCCTGCACACGATCGCCCTCGGCGTCGTCATCATCGGCGGGGCGTTGATCCTGGGCTGGGCCGTGCTCCGGGGCGGCTCGGTCGGCCGGTTCTTCGCGGTCGTGGTGAGCCTGACCGCGGCGATCTTCCTCGTGTCACCGGTCTTCTACCGCCACTACCCGGCGTTCATCGTGCCCGGCGTGGCGGTCCTGGTCGCGGGTGCCGTCGTCTCGCTGGCGGGTGCCGCGCAGCGCCGGGGTTCCTGGGTCCGGGCCGCGGTCATCGCGACCGTCGCCGTCGTGGTGGCCGTGGGCACCGTCCGAGGCGTCCGGACGCAGCTGGGCCTGGCGAACGATTCCGGCGCGATCGGGCCGGCCATCGCGGCGGCCGTGCCGGCCGGCGAGTGCGTCGTCGCCGACGATCCGACGTGGCTGCTGATCGCCTCCCGGCTGCCGCCCGTCAGCGGCGATCCCGGTGCCACGGTGGACCTCTACGGCGCCCGCCTGATCGCGGCCGGGGCGTCCGGCGAGGGCCCGTTCGCCAGCACGGCGGACGCCCTCCGGTCGGAGGCGGCGCAGGCGGTCCTCGCTTCGCACCTCGCGACCTGTCCCTACGCGGTCGTGATGCCGGCCGACGTCCGCTGGACGCCGGCCACGGAGGCGGCCTTCCGGGCCACCCATCGCGTGGTCGCGGACTGGTCCGCCGAGGGCGGTCCGATCCTCTTCGGCCCGGCGTCGACGAGCCTCCGCTAGCCTCGGCGGCAGGCGTGCGACGGGCGGAGTCCCGAGCGTGGGCCACGCACGGCGAGCCCGGGGTCCGGATTGGCGATCCACCCCTCCGCGTGTATACT
>DATBGP010000085.1:0-4529 GCA_036557925.1 Candidatus Limnocylindrales bacterium
GACCACAACGCCTACTGCCTGCCGCCGTGCCAGAACAAGTGCCCGAGCCACATCGACATCCCGGGCTTCCTGAAGGCGAACGCCGAGGCGAACTTCCGGGAAAGCACCAGGATCTTCAAGCGGACGATCCCGTTCCCGAGCGTGCTCGGCCGGGTCTGCCCGGCGCCGTGCGAGGAGCACTGCCGGCGCGACGAGGTCGACGAGGCGATCGCGATCCGCGATTCGCACCGCTACGCCGGCGACCAGGTGATCAAGTCGATGCTCGACGATGGCGAGGATCCGCCCGTCCCGTTCGAGGTCCAGGCGAAGAGCGGCCGGAAGGCTGCGATCATCGGCTCCGGTCCGGCCGGCATGGCCGCCGCCTACTACCTGCTGATCGCCGGCCACGACGTGACCGTCTTCGAGCGCGACCCGGCGCCGGGCGGGATGCTCCGCTACGGGATCCCGCAGTACCGGCTGCCGAAGGTCGAGGTCCTCGAGGCGGAGTACGAGTCGGTGACCCGGCTCGGCGGGAAGATGGTCTGCAACGCCGAGCTCGGCAAGGACTTCGGGCTCGACGACCTCCAGAACCAGGGCTTCGACGCGGTCCTCGTCGCGATCGGCTGCTACGACACGAACAAGCTCGGCGTCCCGGGCGAGGACGCCGACGAGGTCCTCGACGGCCTCGAATACCTCCGGACCGCGACGCTCGGCCTGCCCTACCCGGACCACGCCGGGAAGCGGGTGATCGTCATCGGCGGCGGCTTCACGTCCATGGACTGCAGCCGGACCTCCATCCGCCAGGGCGCCTCCGAGGTGACGCTCGTCTATCGCCGCGACATGAAGGACATGCCGGCCGCGAACGAGGTCCACGAGGCGATCGAGGAAGGCGTCCAGACGATCTTCCAGGCCGGCCCGACGCGGGTGATCACCGACGACCAGGGCAACGTCACCGGCGTCGAGTTCATCCGCAATCGCCCCGGCGAGCCGGACGCCTCCGGCCGGCGGCGCCCGGAGCCGGCGCCCGGCACCGAGTTCATCGTCCCCTGCGACCGCGTCCTCCTGGCGATCGGCCAGGGCCCCCAGCTGGACTGGATCGGGCCCGGATCGGAAGGCCCCGTCGCGACCCGGAACAAGCGCCTGAAGGCGGACGCGGTCACCTTCCTCACCGACCGGCCCGGCGTCTTCGGCAGCGGCGACGTCCGGGTCGGCGCCGCGACGGTCGTCCAGGCGATCGCCGAGGGCCGCCGATCGGCCTACGCCGTCGACGCGTTCCTGAAGGGCCTCGATTTGGACGCGATCAAGACCCGCCAGCAGCTCGCCGAGCCGCAGCCGGAGTTCCTCTCGATCGTGCCGTTCACGAGCGAGCGCAAGGAGCCCCGCTACCGGCTGAAGGCGATGCCGGCCAGCGTCCGGAACGACAGCTACATCGAGTACGAGATCCCGTACACGCCCGAGGAGATCGTCGCCGAATCGACCCGCTGCCTGCAGTGCACCTGCGAGGCGATCGGGTTCTGCGACCTGCGCCGACTGGGGATCGAGTACGGGACCACGCTGAAGACGCTCGAGCCGCAGAACCGCCAGGGCGCCGGCTACCGGAGCGTGACCGAGAACCGGTTCACCGGCATCAACCATGACTACATCCGCGACGACAGCCACGCGTTCATCCTCCGCGAGCCGTCCCGCTGCATCGACTGCGGCCGGTGCGCCCAGGTCTGCTCCGAGGTCGTCGGGGCGGCCTGCTACGACTTCATGCGGATCGGCTTCGACACGCTCGTGACGACCCCGCTCGACATGAGCCTGAACGACACGCCGTGCGTGTCCTGCGGCCGCTGCGCCGAGACCTGCCCCACCGGCGCGCTGATGCCGAAGCCGAGGGTCCTCCAGAAGTACGACGTCGACGAGAGCCGCTGCATCCTCTGCGGCATCTGCGTCGACGCCTGCCCGTACGACGCCCTTCGCGACGGCGGCGACTTCGAGCTCTCGCACACGTCGCGCGTCGATCCGATGGTCGACCTGATCGCCCTCGCCGCGGTCGACCAGGAGACCGAGATGACGTACATCCGCCGCGAGCGCGACTGGGCGGAGCGGGCCGCGGCCGAGGGCCGTCCGATCGTCCCGACGCGCCTCTTGCCGGTGCTGCCCGCCTCGGTCGCGGCGTACGTCCCGAAGAGCCTGCCGGCCGGCAACGGCAACGGCCACGCGAACGGGAACGGCCACGTCCCGGCGCTCACCGCGGGCCACGGCGCGGACACGGAATCCGGCGCCGCCGACCACGCCGGCCACGGGCACGGCTGAGCGGCGGTGGCCATCCCCGAGACGGTCCCGATCCTCGGCATCGCCTGGGACGACGTCCTGTTCGTCATCCTCGCCGGGACGATGCTCCTCGGCGCGCTCCTGGTCGTGACGCTGCGCGACATCATCCGCTGCGGGCTCGCGATGATGGTCAGCTTTGCCGGCCTTGCCGGGATCTACGTGATGGCCGGCGCACCGCTCGTCGCCGCCGCCCAGGTCCTGATCTACATCGGCGCGATCAGCGTCCTCGTCCTGTTCGCGATCATGCTGACCCAGACGAAGGCGGCCCCGACCCGGCTCGTCTTCCAGACCCAGGCCGTGCCGGCGGCGATCGCGTCGGTCGTGCTCGTCGTCGTCCTCGTCCTCACGGTCGGCGCCACCCAGTGGGGCGGCAACGGCGAACGCGGCCACACCGACACGACGGACCTGGCCCGGCAGCTCTTCGCCGACTGGGTGCTGCCGTTCGAGATCGTCGGCGTGCTGCTCCTCGCGGCGGTCATCGGCGGGATCTTCCTCGCGAAGAAGGAGCGGG
Organism: Candidatus Limnocylindrales bacterium; assembly: GCA_036557925.1. Classification (GTDB taxonomy): domain Bacteria; phylum Chloroflexota; class Limnocylindria; order Limnocylindrales; family CSP1-4; genus CF-46. The sequence goes on from DATBGP010000085.1 coordinate 2,807, forward strand.
CGCCCACCCAGGACGGGACCGAATGATCAAGGTCATCGTCGGGACCGTCGTCGGCGTCGCCTTCGTGATGGGGCTGGGCCTGATCGGTCTCGCGGGCGGCGGATCCCGCTCGCTCGACGCCTACCTGGTCCTCGCCGGCTGCCTGTTCGCGATCGGGATGTTCGGCTTCCTGGCCCGGCGCAACGCGATCAGCATGCTGATGTCGATCGAGCTGATGATCAACGCGGTCAACCTCTCGATCGTCGCGTTCGGCTCGTTCGTGCCGGCCCTCGGCGCGGGCGGCTCGGTCATCGCCCTGATCGTCATGGCCGTCGCGGCGGCCGAGGCGACCGTCGGCCTGGCGATCGTCATCGCGATCTACCGGAACAAGAAGACGCCGCTCGTCGACGAGTACGACGCGATGCGCCAGTGACCGCAGCCACGGCGACGGCGGGCTGATGTTCGACGTCCTGATCCCGGCGATCATCGCCCTGCCGCTGTTCGGCTTCCTGTTCACGGCCGTCTTCGGGCGGCGGCTGGGCTTCCGCGCGCATCTCGTCCCGGTCGGGGCGATCGGGATCGCCTGGCTCATCGGGATGTGGGTCGTGTTCAACGCCCTGACCGGCGCGGAGCCGTTCGGCGAGCACGGCTACGACGTGCCGATCTACACGTGGATCGGCTCCGGGACCGGGGCCGGCTCGTTCCAGGTCACCGCCGGGCTCTTCGTCGACAACCTGACGGCCTGCCTCCTGATCGTCGTGCTCACGATCGGGCTCCTGGTCCACGTCTACTCGATCGGGTACATGGGCCACGACCCCGGCTACTGGCGCTTCTTCGCCTACCTGAACCTGTTCATGGTCTCGATGCTGCTCCTCGTCCTCGCGGACAGCTTCCTCGTCGTCTTCGTGGCCTGGGAGCTGGTGGGCCTCTCGAGCTACCTGCTCATCGGGTTCTGGAAGCACAAGCCGTCGGCGGCGCTCGCGGCGAAGAAGGCCTTCCTGGTCAATCGCGTCGGCGACGTGGGCTTCGCGCTCGGGATCATGGCGATCTTCGTGAGCACCGGGACGCTGAACATCCGCGACTCGATCGCGAGCCTCACCGCGGAGGGCGCCCAGCCGCTGATCCCGATCTGGATCATCGCCCTGCTGGTCTTCGCCGGGGCGATGGGCAAGAGCGCCCAGTTCCCGCTCCACGTCTGGCTGCCGGACGCGATGGAGGGCCCGACCCCGGTCTCCGCCCTCATCCATGCGGCGACGATGGTCAACGCCGGCGTCTACCTCGTCGCCCGGACGAACCCGATCTTCGCGAGCGCTCCGGACGCGATGGTCATTGTCGCCGCGATCGGCATCTTCACCGCGATCCTCGCCGCCTCGATCGCGATGACCCAGACGGACATCAAGCGGGTCCTCGCCTACTCGACGCTCAGCCAGCTCGGCTACATGTTCGCGTCGCTCGGCGTGGGAGCGTTCACCGCGGCGATCTTCCACCTGATGACCCACGGCTTCTTCAAGGGCCTGCTGTTCCTGGGCTCCGGCTCGGTGATCCACGCGGTCCACGAGGAGCAGGACATGCGCCGGATGGGCGGCCTGAAGGCGAAGATCCCGCAGACCTACCGGACGATGCTCATCGGCTCGATCGCGATCGCCGGCATCCCGCCGCTCGCCGGCTTCTTCAGCAAGGACGAGATCCTCGGCGAGGCGTTCAAGCTCGGCTTCCTGTGGGTCTGGGCGATCGGCCTGTTCGT
>DATBGP010000086.1:0-7224 GCA_036557925.1 Candidatus Limnocylindrales bacterium
GGACCGCCGCCGGCAGATCACCTACGACCGCGACGGTGTCCTCGGGACGTGGGGCGTCGAGCCGGCCTCGATCCCCGACTGGCTCGCCCTCGTCGGCGATTCGTCGGACGGCTATCCGGGCCTGCCGGGCTGGGGCGCGAAGTCGGCGGCCGCCGTCCTGCGTCGGTACGGCTCCATCGACGACATCCCCGCGAAGGCCAGCGAGTGGAACGTGCCCGGGCTCACGGGCGCCGTTCGCCTCGCCGCGGTGCTGGCGGAGCAGCACGACGCGGCGATCCTCTATCGAACCCTCGCCCGGCTCCGCCTCGACACGCCGATCCCGCAGAAGCACGCGTCCGAGCTCGAATGGCTGGGGACGCCGCGGAGCGAATGGGAGGCGTTCTGCGACCGCTGGGGGCTCGAGCGACTGCGCGCCCGGCCGCACCGCTGGCGGGACGCGGCCGCCTGACGGGCGCCCGCGCGGGCCGCCCGCGAGGCGATCCCTCAGACGTGCTGGTCGATGAGGATCGGGTTGCCGTCCGGATCGACGACGATGAGGAAGCCCGGTCCGGAGCCGGATTCGTCGACCTCGGTCGCGATCTCGATGCCGTCCGCCTTGAGCCGTCGCTGGATCTCGCGGACGTCGGTGAACTCGTCGACCGGCTGGGCGTCCCGATCCCAGCCCGGATTGAACGTCAGCGTGTTGTTCTCGAACATCCCCTGGAACAGGCCGACGATCGCGTCGCCGTTCCGGAGGATCAGCCAGCCCTGATCCGCGTCGCCCATCGTCGAGGTGAACCCGAGCTTCTCGTAGAAGGCCCGGGAGGCGGCGAGGTCCGCGACGGACAGGCTGATCGAGAAGTTGCCGAGCTCCATGGCGCCCATCTTACGGGGCGCGGCGAGCGGTTCGGGCCGCCGGTTCAGCCCCGACCGGTCGCCAGGGCCCGGAGCCGCGGCTGATGGGCCGGCGGGGCCGCGACGATGCCCGCGATCCGGGTCTTTCGCGCGGGGTCGTACCAGCGCGAGCCATCGAACGCGGTGATCGTGGCGCCGGCTCGCTCGGCGATCAGGCCGGCCGCGGCGATGTCCCAGGCCGACAGCCCGCTCTCCTGGACGAATGCATCGAACCGGCCGTTGCCCACGTACGCGAGGCCGAGCGAGGCCGAGCCCATCGACCGCGGCACCCGAACCGCCTTCCGGATCGCCCGGGCCCGACTCGCGACCGATCGACCCGCCAGGGCGAGCGAGATCACGTAGTCGCTGAGCTGCTCCTTGCGCGAGACGTGGATGACCCGGCCGTTGAGCGTCGCGGGCCCGTCGACGGTCGCGGCGAACGTCTCGGCGCGGGTCGGGTCGAGGATCGCGCCGGCCACGGGCCGGCCGTCAACGACGAACCCGATCGAGACGCAGAACACGGGCAGCCCGTTGGCGTAGTTCACGGTGCCGTCGAGCGGGTCGATGACCCAGACCCGGCCCGTGGCGCTGGACGTGCCGTCGGCCGGGCCCGCGGGCCCGGTCGCGGTCCCCGCCCCGTGCGACCCGGACTCCTCGGCGAGGATCGCATCGCCGGGAAAGCGCTGCCGGATCGCCCGGATCACGAGCTCCTCGGAGAGATGGTCGGCCTCGGTGACCACGTCGCGCGCGCTCTTGTAGGTCACCCGCTCGACACGCTCGTAGCGATCCATCAGGACGATCCCGGCGGCGGTCGCCGTCTCGACCGCGAACCGGAGCTCCGTGGCCCACGCCGATGAGCCGTTGCCGTCGGCGGCGCCCTCCGTCGCCGCCACCGCTTCGACCGGCTGCCTCTCCGCGGGAGAGGCTTCGGCAGGCTCCGTCACGGACCCGTGCAGGTCACGGCGAAGGGCCGATCGACGCTCCCGAACGGCGTCTCGTGGTCGAAGCTCATCGTCGCGCCCGGCCCGATCCGCGGGGTGTAGATGACCTCGGCGTGACTCGCCCCGCGATCGGCCGGATCGGTCAGGCGACATGTCGCCGACCCGGCGGCGGATCCCTGGTTCGTGACCTCGAGCGTGGCGACGACGGATGTGGCGGTCGTGCCGGGCCGCATCGCCGTGACCTCGGCGGGGAACGGGCCGATCCCCGCGACGGCGAGATGGGCCGCGATCGCGAGGGCGCCGACCGCCAGCCCGATCGCGAGGAACACGGTCCCGTGGACCTGCGAGCTGGCCGAGTCCTTCAGGCCGAGCGGGTTGCAGCGCTCGCAGAGCCCGACATCGAGGGGCACCGGCGCGCCGCAGCGAGCGCACGGGTGGGTGAGCGCCTCCGGGTTCGACCCCTTCGGCGGGGCGACGGGAGCGGCAGGGGTCGAAGGCTGGGTCATCGCCGTCGATGGTGCCATGGACCGCGCAAACGCGGAGACGGTCGATCTCCTACCATCGATCGCGTTGGCAGTTCGACGTCGAGGTTGGGGCGATGGCGATGTTCACGGTCCTGTCGGGCAGCTTCCTCAAAGGGCCGGGCCAGGTGACGGCGAAGCAGCTGCGCGTGTCGGATCCCGCGAAGGGACCGGGCGCGCCGGCGATCCGCGTGCCGACGAGCCAGATCGCCTCGGTCGAGCTGCCGAACCCCAACGATCGCACGACGACCCTGATCACCAGCACGATGGTCGGAGCGCTGACGCTGGGCATCAGCGGGGCGATCAGCAACGCGGTGCTCGCCAGCCAGGGCGGCGAGGTCACGTTCACCGTCCACCTGGCCGACGGGCGCTGGTTCAGGGCCCGGGCGCCGCGGGCGACGCTGGAGCAGATCGTCCGGGCGGTCCACCCGGCCTAGCGCCCGGCCCGGGGTGCGCGCAGACCTGCGCCCGGCGGGCGTGGGCCCGTTACCTCGCGGACCCCGGCGACCTCGCCTACCAGCGCTCGACCGCGTCCACGAGCGCGTCGACGTCCGACGTCGTCCGGGCGAGGACGATCGCCCCGTCCGCACCGGCCTCGCGCCAGCGGTCCCAGGCAGCCCTCGGCTCGCGGACCCATGGGCTCTCGCGGATGTCGGCCTCGCCGAGCCAGTCGCCCTGGAAGCCGACGAGGACGAGCTGGTCCTCGCGGCGCTTGCCGCTGGCCTCGAGCGATTCGAGGTAGAGCGGCAGGTTCCGCTCGAAGTTGTCGTCGAAGGCGCTCCAGCCGTCGCCGACCCTGCCCGCGAGCCGGGCGCCGGCGGGCGTCTCGCCGCCGATGACGATCGGTGGCGGCGGCGTGGGGATCGGCCGGGCGTAGGCATCCTCGAGCGGGTAGTACGGCGACGGGCGGGTCACCGGGCCGCCGGTCCAGAGCGCCCGGATGACGGCGATCGCCTCCTCGAGACGGGCCACCCGCTCCCTGGCCTCCGGGAAGTCGATGCCGTAGGCGGCGTGCTCCCTGGGCGCGCCGCCGATCCCCATCCCGAGGATCAGCCGGCCACCGCTCGCGACCTGGAGGGTCGAGGCCATCCGGGCGAGGACGGCCGGATGGCGGTTCACGACGTTGATCACGAACGGCCCGACCGTGATCCGCTCGGTCTGGGCGGCCGCCATCGAGAGGATCGTCCAGCTTTCGCTGACGGGCACGGTCCGATCGCCCTGGCCGATGAAGTGGTCCCATGCCCAGACGCCCTGGTAGCCGGCCGCGTCGAGCCGCCGGGCGCTCTCGAGCCACCAGCGGGGCTCGCCCCGGATCGTCCGGATCGTGACCCCGATGGGCAGCCGCTCGGTCACGCCGCCGCTCCCCGCCCGGCGCGGCCCGCTGCGAGGCCCGCGCCCCTCCTGGCCGGCCCAACCTGGTCAGACATGCATGGGAGGACTGCCGGAGCGACTCGCGAGCCCGCAACCTCGCGTCTCTGGTCGCCAGTTAGCGTCCACGGGCTAACGACCCTGGCCGACGAGGCGCTCAATGGCCCGGAAGCTGATCCAACAGTCTCTGGGTGCGTGTCTGGCCAGATCAGGGCCCACTGCCCCGCGTCGTCACGCCGGACCTGGCCGGATGCGCGTGGGGGGAAGCTCCCACCCGGTCCGGACGTCCCATCGGGCCTCGATCGGCTCTCGATCAGCCCGTGACGGCCGACTCGGAGCAGGCAGCCGGGTCGATCCGGGTCCGAAGTCGATCCAACGCTCGCCCGTTGCGCATCTGGCCGGTCCGTTCGGCCGCGGCGGGCCTGGACGCGGGTCGCGCGGCCGCGGCGGGGCCGGACGCAGGCCACGGGACCTAGAGACCCGTCTCGAACAGCCGGATGTCCTCGGGGCTGATCACGTGGCCGTCGCCGCGGCTGAACTCGAGGAGATCCTTGCCGCCGAGGGCGTCCAGGTCGGCCGGGAAGCGCCGGACCATGTCCAGCACGACCTGCTGGATGCGCGCGGCATTCTGGGCGAAGACCTCGGTCACGGACTGGGCGTCCACCGCCTCGGTGCCCTCCAGCACGCCCGCGTCGTAGTCGGTGATCAGGGCGATGTTCACCACCGCCATCCCGAGCTCGCGGCAGAGGTACGCCTCGGGATACTGGGTCATCGAGATGACCTCCCAGCCGGCGTCGCTGAACCACTTCGACTCGGACTTCGTCGAGAACCGGGGGCCGTTGATGATCACGATCGTGCCCCGCTCGTGGAACGGAATCCCGTGCTCGCGGATCACCTCGGCGGCGATCCCCCGCAGGACCGGGTCGTAGATGTCGGCCGAGCTCACGTGGGTCACGATCGGGCCGTCGAAGAAGGTGTCGACCCGGCCGCGCGTCCGGTCCACGAACTGGTCGCAGAGCACGAAGTCGCCGGGCTTCACGTGGCGCTGGAGGGAGCCGGCCGCGCACGGCGAGATCACCGCCTTGACGCCGAGCGAGCGCATCGCCCAGACGTTCGCCCGGTAGTTGATCCTGTGCGGCGGGATCGTGTGGCGGCGGCCATGGCGCGGCAGGAAGGCGACCTTGCGGCCGTCGACGTCGGCGAGGAAGAACGAATCGGACGGCGGCCCGTACGGCGTGTCGACCTTGATCTCGCGCACGTCGTCGAGGAGCGAATAGAACCCCGACCCTCCGAAGACGCCGATCTCCGCCGAATCCGCGACCACGCTCGCCTCCTCTCCTGCTGGAGCCGGGATTGTCGCATGGCCGGCCCGACCGATCGCCGCGACCGGCAAGGCCGAGCCGGGTGACGACCAACCCGCGCGGCCGGTCTACGATGGACGGGCCACGGAGGTGCCTGCCCGCATGACCGATCCGCTCGACGACACCCAGCCGCATCCCGTCACGCCGCCGGCGCCGCAGCCGAACGTCCTCGCCGGGCAGGCCGCTGCGGTACCTGCCGCCTCACCGGGTTCGCCGACGACCGCCGCGTCCGGCTCCTCCGCTCCGGGGACACCGCCGGCTTCCGCCACCGCGACAGCCCCGCCCGCCTCGGGAGGGGCGACCGACCCGCCGCTCCAGGCGGTGGCCCAGGCTGCGCCCAGCGAGTGGCGCGAGCCGCCGTGGTACCCGCCCCGCGACCGCGATCGCGGACCCAGCTTGGTCGCGATCGCCATCGGGGTCGTGGTCCTCCTGATCGGCCTCTACTACTTTCTCGACACCACCCTCGGCATCGACCTGCCGGCGGTCCGCTGGGGCAGCCTCTGGCCGGTGATCCTCATCGTGATCGGCGGCGTGATCGTCCTGCGCGCGCTGGGCCGACGCTCTTCGTGACGGAGGACGCGACCCTCTTCGACGTCGAGGCGACCCTGACCCTCGCCGACTGGCGGCGTCAGGTCGGGAGCCTCTATGCCGACGTCCGGCGACTCTCGGAGACCGACGTCCCGACGGCACTCCGACACTGGCGCGAGACGCGTGAGCGGCTGTTCCGCGAGCACGCCCAGTCGCCCGTGCCCGCGGCCGGGCGAGCGGCGTTCCGCAGCCAGCACTACGACCACGACCCGGCGCTCCGGTTCGAGCTTCGGGTCGAGGAGCTGGAGCCCGAGCCGGGCGCGCCGATGGGCGGCGACGACGGGCCGTTCGGCGGCCTCGGCCTGAGCGGGCTGCCGGCGATGACGATCGACCTGCCGGTCAGCGCCGGCGGCGCGATGGCCTTCCGACGGTTCGGCCTCGTGACGATCCCGTTCGTGACCGGTCCGCGGATCCTCGAGATCTTCTGGATGGAGGGCTACGCCGGCGGCCTGTTCCTGCCGTTCCGCGACGCGACGAACGGCCGCGAGACGTACGGCGCCGGTCGCTACCTCCTGGACGCGGCGAAGAGCGCCGACCTCGGGGCCGGTCGCGCCCCGAACAGCCTCGTGCTCGACTTCAACTTCGCCTACCAGCCCTCGTGCGCCTTCGATCCAAAGTGGGCCTGCCCGCTCGCGCCCCCGTCGAACCGGCTCGATCTCGAGGTTCGCGCGGGCGAGCGACTCGCCTGATCGCGACGCGTCCGGCGCCGTCCGAGGCGGCGACGAGTCTCGGCCTCCGGCCCCGACTGGGAGATTCGTCCCGGTCCGGCCTGGGACCCTCGTCTCCTGAGACCGATTGCGGCGCGCGCGTAGGATGACCCGCGGGGGCCGGCGACGTGCGCTTCGCAGCCGGCGACCGAGAACAACGAGGAACGGATTCGTGCGGTTCTTGGTGGGATCGAAGCGGCCCGACGGGGAGGAGCGTCTGCTCTGGTCCCGGGACCTGCGATTCGCCCACCGGCTCGTCGCGGACCTGCCGACCGTGCGCTTCTACGAGCTGGATGCCGGGATCGTCGTCATCGGTCCCGCGGACGAGCTGACCGACGCCTACGCCGCGGAGGTGGCCGCCAAGAGCCACTCCCCGGCGTACGGCCTCGTGACCCTCGACGCGGCGCTGCCCGAGGGCGAGCGCAACCTCGTGGCCCTCTCCTCGGCGGTCCAGCAGTCGGGCCTCGCCGAGCGGATCGGGATGGCCCAGACGAGCCAGGTCGTCCAGACCAAGATGCTCGACTACTTCTTCACGCTCCGGAACGTCCACAACGTCGCCTACCAGCCGATCGTGGACCTGGAGACCGGCGAGCTGGTCGAGTACGAGTGCCTCTTCCGGCCGCACATGCCCGGGCTCCAGACGTCGATCAGCAACATCGTCCAGGCGGCGATCGACACCGGGCGCACGATCGAGCTCGACGGGTTCATCGTCCGGGTGATCCTCGAACGGGCCGCGACGCTCCAAGCCGAACGCCGGACGAAGGGCCTGCCGCCCTTCCACCTCGCCATCAACGTCACCCCGGCAAGCCTCCTCGACCCGCAGTTCGAGGCCTCGGCGTTCTCGAAGATGGTCAAGGCGGCCAAC
>DATBGP010000087.1:0-3371 GCA_036557925.1 Candidatus Limnocylindrales bacterium
AACGGCGAGCTGCTGGCCGCCGACCGTGATCGTGTCGCTGCCGACGATCTGCCGGAGGAGCGTCGCAAGCGAGTCCGGGCCGGAGGCGGCGAGGAGCGAGATCTCGTGGGCGATGCGGCCCGCGAGGAAATACGCGACGAGGACGAGGATCGCGATCACGAACACGTAGGCGACGGCCACGACGGCGAATCGTGGCCAGCCGGTCCGGCGCTGGGCGACCGAGACGAGTGGGCCGAAGGCATAGGCGAGGACCGCGGCGAGGATGAACGGGCCGAGGATGTCGCGGGCGATCCAGGCGATCACCGCGGCGCCGATCAGGAGCCCGAGGAACGGCCCGCGGTCGCGGACGCGTTCGACCGGGGTCGGGGCCGCCGGCGCCTGCAGTTCGTCCATGCCGGGCGTCAGTCCACGAGCGTCGCGAGCCGCACCCCGGCGAGGAACCCGCGATACGCCGTGATCGCGTCCGGACCGAGGTGACGCGCCGTCCGATCGCCGATCCGCTCGGCATTCGGGACGAGCGCCGCGAAGTCGGCCTCCAGCCCGCGCCGGTAGTCGACCTCGATCACGACCGGCGGTTCGACCTCGAGCACGCGCAGCTCGCTCGCCGTCGCCCGCCCAACCGCGCGCTCCGCGCCGACGCGGATGGCGTCGCGCGCCCGCTCCGGGTGGAGTGACGCCGCCGCGTTCGTGCCGAACCCGTCCTTCACGACGATCCGTTCGGCCCAGGGCAGCCAGCCCTCGACCTCGGCCGCCAGGGCGTCGTCGCCGGCGACCAGCCCCACCGGGATGCCCCAGGCGCCGAGCGCCAGGGCGTTGAAGCCGTACTCGCCGGTCGGTCGCCCGTTCAAGCGGGTCTCGACCGGACCGTCCGTGTACGTGTGGGCGATCGTCCCGGTCGGGTGCCCGGCGCGGGCGTGGTAGCCGACGAACAGGGCGACGTCGAACGCCGGGCGACCGTCCCGCGGCGCAGCGCCCGCGACCATCGACCACGGCTTCTGGCCCTGGAGCAGCCTCGCGGCCGGATCGAGATCGGCCGGGCGGAGGTTGTACATCCCGCCGTGGCTGTCGTTCACGAGGACGTCCGTCGCGCCCGCCGCGACCGCTCCCGCGATCGCGGCATTGGCTTCGCCCACCATCAGGTCGACCGCCGCCGGGTACTCGCTGTCGGTCCGGCTTGTCGGCTTGTGATGGCTGACGCCGGCGATCCCCTCCATGTCGACGCTGATGTAGACGCGCATCGTGCCTCCGTCTTCGGTCCGCGGCGCCGGACTCGGGGCCGCAGCGTAGCGCTACCAGACGTCGCCGGGGCGCCAGTCGCAGCTGATCGGGGCGGTGTCGTCGAGGGCGGGCGTCGTGGGCGTCCGGAGAACCATGACGAAGCCGTCGTCGTCGGGTGTCGGCCGGTCGCCGCCGGGCGCCCGCACGGACGTGGGACCGGGCCAGGTCCGCCAGCCGAGGCGCTCGTAGAAATGATGGGCACCCGTTCCGAGCGCGCCGAGCTCGAACTCATCGCGGATCAGGCGGGTGACATCGTCCATGACGATCGTCCCGAGGCCGCCACCCTGACGCGAGGGGCTCGCCGCGACGGCCTCGACATAGCCGGTTCGCAGGCGCCGGCCGTCCGCCTGGATCTCGCGTTCGACCACGCTCGCGTGGGCCACGACCTCGCCGTCGAGATCGAGGACCACGTGCGTCCCGCCGAGGGCGTGCTCCCAGTCGTGGTCGCTGAACCGCTCCTCGGGGTCGGGGTCGTCGAAGGCCGCATCGAGGAGTGCCCGGATCGCGCGGCGATCGGCCTCCGAGAGGTCGGCGGTTGCCAGGCGGCGGAGATGCGGCGCGGGCGGGCTCACGGCGGCCAGCCTACGCGAGGGGACGGTCTTGCGGGGCGTGGGATCATCCGCGCATGGTCGAGTACGGGAACGGGGTCAGCCAGGGGGCGGGCCAGGTGGCGGGCGGAGGCGGGGGCGGGGGCGGTTCGGTCGACGTGGGCCGCGCGATCGGCGACTGGGTCCAGAGCGCCCAGCACACGATCTCGACGATGCCGGCATGGGAGCTCGCGGTCCTCGTGGCGGCCGTGGTCGCGGGCTTCTTCCTGGTCCGTCGCCTGATCTAGCGAGTCGGCCCGCGCCGCGCGCGGCCTGCGAGGGCATCGAGGACGCGTTCGAGGTCCGCGTTCAGGCGGCGGAGTCGGGCCTCGCCCAGGGTTCCGCCGAGGCCGTCGGCCCACGGCCGTTGAGCGGCCTGGATCTCCCCGAGTGTGCTCCGGCCGAGCATCGTCAGCCGCAGCAGCCGGGCCCGCCGATGGCGGGGGTTCTCCTCGTAGGCGACAAGCCCCTCGGACTCCAGGAGGTCGGCCACGCGCTGGACGCTCTGCCGAGCCAGCCCGAGCGTCCTCGCGGTCTCGGAGACGGTGTGGCTTCCCTCCTCCAGCATCGCGAGCACCTGCCACCGGGCGGTCGTCTGGCCTGCCGGTCGAGCGAGGGCGTCGCCGGCCGCGGCGAGCAGGCCGTTCAGGCGGAGGATCCGGACGACCAGCAGGCTGAACGCCTCGCCGGCCGCCGTCCGATTCGTCGGCGGCCGGTCCGACTTGACAGCATCCTGTCGTCCATCGCCGTCAATCATGACAGCATTCTGTCACATTGCGTGAGAGACTGGAAGCCTCAGCGACACCACGCGAGAGGAGCGAACGATGGACTGGAAGCTCGAGCTCATCACGGTCCCCGTCTCCGATGTCGAACGGGCCAAGGCGTTCTATGTCGACAAGGCCGGCTTCCACGCCGACCACGACCACACCGTCAACGAGCAGCTCCGGTTCGTCCAGCTCACCCCGCCGGGTTCGGCCTGCTCGATCTGCTTCGGGATCGGGCTCACCGACAGGGAGCCGGGCACGGCCGCAGGCCTCCAGATCGTCGTGCCGGACATCGAGGCCGCCCACCGCGAGCTGCAGGAGCGCGGCGCCGAGGTCAGCGACATCGACGACCAGGCGTGGGGCCGGTTCGTCTACTTCCGGGACCCCGACGGCAATCCCTGGGCCATCCAGCAGCTCCCGCCTCGGCCGTAGGGCCAGGCCCGGGGGGCCGATCAGGCGTCGCGGCGGCGATAGGCCCGATAGGTGACGCCGCTCGCGAAGTCACGCGAGTCGACGAGCTCGAGGGATCGGCGCGGTGCGCCCGGCGGGAGATAGGGCGTGCCCGCGCCGATCGCGACGGGGTTCGTGAACAGCCGGAACTCGTCGACGAGGCCCGCCCGGATCAGCGACCCGGCCAGGGTCGCACCGCTGACCGCGACCTCGCCGTCGGTCTCGGCGGCGAGCCGGCGGACCACCTCGACTCCGTCGTCCCGCACGAGCCGGACGTTCGGGCCGTCCACGG
>DATBGP010000088.1:0-4890 GCA_036557925.1 Candidatus Limnocylindrales bacterium
GATCGCCGCGGTCGTGGGCATCGCCTACATCGGCCTGCCGTGGGTCGCCGGCCTGCTGGAGGGTGATCTGGTTGAGGCTCATCGTCCCGGCGAGGAGCAACAGGCCGACCACGGACAGCGTCAGCGGGATCTCGTAGCTCACGACCTGGGCCGCCGACCGCAGCCCGCCGAGCAGCGAGTACTTGTTGAACGAGGACCAGCCGCCCATCAGGAGCCCGACGACCGTCAGCCCGCCGACCGCGAACAGGTAGAGCAGCCCGATGTTCATGTCGGCGCCGAACAGCCCCGGCGCGAACGGCAGGACGAGGAGCGTCATCACGGCCGACATGTAGACGACGACCGGGGCGAGGGTGAAGACGATCCGGTCCGCGCCCGTCGGGGTGAAGTCCTCCTTCATCAGGACCTTGAGGCCGTGGACCACCGACAGGAGCGAGCCGAACGGCCCGACGCGGTCCGGCCCGATCCGGAGGTTGATCAGGGCGATGACCTTCATCTCCATGTAGATGATCAGGAAGGCCGAGGGCACGCTCATCAGGAGCACGGCCGTCGCCGCGACGACGAACCGGACGAGCCAGATGTTCGCGGCGAGGAAGTCGACGATCGCCCCGCCGAACAGCGCGACGACCAGCGCCAGCCCGACGGCGAGCAGCAGCAGGACCGGGATGATCGTGAAGATCAGCTTCCCGGCGAGGGTCAGGCGGCTCCAGCTGCGGGCGACCGTGGTCACTTGTCGACGCCACCAACCTCGGGCCGATGGCGTCGAGGAGCTCCGCCTCGGACCTCGGTGAGCGAGCGGCAACCCGCAGGCTGAGGTTGCCCGTTCATTTGTCCACGCCGCCCATGATGGGATCGAGAGACGCCATCACTGCCATGGCGTCCGCGATGAGGTGGCCCGGCATCAGGACGCCGACCGACTGGAGGTGGACGAACGACGGGTCGTGGATCCGCATCCGGAACGGCTGGTCGGTCCCGTCGCTGATCACGTAGGCGGCGTACTGGCCGCGCGGCCCCTCGACCGCGGCGTAGGCCCGGCCCGGTCGCGGGCGCATCAGCCGCGGGAGCTTGGCCGTGACCGGGCCGTCGGGCATCTGATGGAGGCACTGGTCGATGATCCGCAGGCTCTGCTTGATCTCGTCCATCCGGACCAGGTAGCGGGCGAGGCAGTCGCCCTCGTCCCGGGTCGGGATGTCGAACTCGAGCTCGGGGAAGACGCTGTACGGATGGGCTCGCCGGAAGTCGAGCGGAACGCCGGTCGCCCGGAGGTTCGGGCCGGTGACGGCCATCCGGAACGCGGTCTCCTGGTCGAGCGTGCCGAGGCCGCGCATCCGGCGGACGAAGATCTCGTTCTCGTTCAGGAGCCCGAGGTTCGCCTCGATCTGCGTCGTCGCCCGGCTCATCCAGTCGCCGAGACGGCTCAGGAACTCGTGGTTCAGGTCGCCGTTCACGCCGCCGATCCGGAGGTAGTTGAAGAGCAGCCGCTGGCCGGTGAGGGCGGCGAGCATCTCCGCGATCTCGTCGCGCTCGATGAAGCTCCAGAGGATCGGCGTCAGGCCGCCGAGGTCGAGCGCCATCCAGCCCATGAACAGCGAGTGCGAGAGGATCCGGTTCAGCTCGGTCGCGAGGACGCGGATGTACTCCGCCCGGCGCGGCACCTGGACGTCGAGGAGCTTCTCGAAGGCGAGCACGCCCGGCCACTCGCAGAACAGCGAGCTGATGTACTCGAGCGGATCGAGGTAGGCGATCGTGTGGTGGTAGTCGGCGTTCTCGCAGAGCTTCTCGACGCCGCGATGGAGATAGCCGAGGACCGGGTCCAGGTCGACGACCTTCTCGCCGTCGAGCTTCAGGACGATCCGGAGCACGCCGTGGGTGGAGGGGTGCTGCGGACCCATGTTGATGAACATCTCGCCGTCGCCCAGCGTGTAGAACTCGGACTCGCGCTCCGTCCGGGGCGGGTACGGCGGGACGGGCTCGAAGACGCCGGCGGCCTCGTCGAGCTGGACGCGCGGATCGTCCGACGGCGTCTCCTGGTGCGGGTGGTGGTAGGTCGCGCCGGTCGCCGTCACGCGCGCACCTTCCGGATCGCGTCCTGCGGATCGGCGTTGCGGGGCATGTGCGACTGCTCCATGTGCCGTACGCCGGCGCCCGGCGACCGCGCCGCGTCGTCGGGAAGATAGAAGTCCTTGCGCAGTGGGAAGGCCTGGTAGTCGGGTGGCATGTAGATCCGGCGGAGGTCGCGGTTGCCCTCGAACGTGATCCCGAACATGTCGTAGGCCTCGCGCTCCATCCACTCGGCGCCCTGCCAGAGGAAGGTCACCGAGGGAACGCGCGGATCCTCGCGCGAGAGGCCGTCCGCGACGACGCGCAGCCAGTCCGGGCTCGTGTCGCCCCAGAGGTGGTAGACGACCTGCATCGAGGTGCCCGTGTCCACGCCGGCGAGGTCGGCCAGGAGGAGGAAGCGGAAGTCCGGCTCGTCGTGGAGCGCCCGGACGACGTCCGGGACGTCGCCCGGCCCGATCCGGATCTCCGTCTCGTCGTGGCGCTGGTGGACCGGGCCCGTCAGGCGGTCCGCGAACCTCGCCTCGAGCCGTCGCTTCAGGGCGGCGTCCATCAGACGTCAGCCGGGACGGTGGGTCCGATGGCCCGGTCGGGCCAGTGACCGCGGCGGTCCTTGACGAGCTGCTGGAGCTTCATCATCCCGTAGATCAGGCCCTCGGGCCGGGGCGGGCAGCCCGGCACGTAGACGTCCACGGGCATGACCCGGTCGATCCCCTCGATCGTCGCGTAGCTCCGCTTGTAGCGACCGCCCGAGCAGGTGCAGTCGCCCATCGCGACGCACCACTTCGGCTCCGGCATCTGCTCCCAGAGGCGGACGAGCGGGCCCGCCATCTTCGTGGTCAGCGTGCCCGCGACGATCAGGACGTCGGCCTGGCGGGGCGATGCCCGGAAGGGGAACATCCCCCAGCGGTCCATGTCGTTGCGGGACGTCGCCGACGACATCATCTCCATCGCGCAACAGGCCAGGCCCGAGAGGAGCGGCCACAGGCTGTTCGCCCGGATCAGGTCGAGGACGTAGTCGGCCTTCGTCGGGATGACCTCGAGCGGGCCGGACCAGCGGGCGTCGTCGCGACGGCCGAGGCCGGACGCCTCGAACTCCCTCAGGTGGGTGACGTCCGGCTCGATCCCGCCCTGGTAGGCGTTCGGATCGACCGACCTCCAGAGCGTGTTCGAGACGACGATCGGCTCGGCGACCGCGGTCTCCGGGACCACGAGCGCCGACGGCCGGTTCCCCGGCGCGTCCGAGGATTCCTGGGTCGCGTCGTCCGGCCCGACTCCGAGGCCGGCTGCCGGGTCGCGCTTCAGCGCCATTCGAGGACTCCCTTCCGCCACGCGTAGGCGAGCCCGAGGAGGAGGACGCCGACGAACACGATCATGCTCACGAAGAGGGCGATCGGATCGACCGCCGGGTCGCGGAAGACGATCGCCCACAGGAAGATGAAGACGACCTCGATGTCGAACGCGACGAAGAGCAGGGCGTAGACATAGAACGAGAGACCGAAGCGGCCGTGGGTGTCGCCGTACGTGTCGATGCCCGACTCGTAGGGCAGGCCCTTGTGGACGTCGCCGCGGTTGCGATGGGAGACCAGCCACGCCGCCCCGATCGTCAGGAACACGAACGAGACGCCCGCGAACAGGAACCCCACGACGTACCAGATGTTGGTCACTCGACGCTCACTCCCGGTGGGCCGGAGTCGATCCTCGTCCGCCGCAGCGGCGGCCGAGCGCGATCCACCCTTGAGCCGATCCACCCTGATGCGCGGCGGGAAACGCGAGCCTCGCCACGCACGGCCATTCTACCGTCCTGCGTGGGTTCGGAGCGCCGCGCGGCCGGTCGACGGACTCGGCGCGGGCCGCCGCCGGGCGTGCCGAATCGACGGCGTCTGTCAGGGGACGGACGGGGAGCGGATCGCGCCGAGCGCGCGTGCCAGTTCGCGACCCACTCCCCGGCGGGCGTTCGGCCTCCGCCGAACGTGCGTCCGGCCTCCGCCGGACGACCGGAGCGTGGGTTCCGGCGGTGAGGCGCGGCAATAGGGCGTTCGCCGTAGTGGCCGCGCTCGGCCGGCGCTAGCCGGTCGGGACGTCCGGCCGCCGCGGCGCGTCGACTGCGGGATCCGGCCGGAGCCCACGGATCGCGACGTCCGCCGGCAACGCACGACCGAAGGCGACGACCCGGAAGCGGCCCATCGCGGCCGGATCGATCATCCGGACGAGCGCGGATCGGGCCTCGAGGTAGGACTGCATGGTTGCTCCCGGCCGCGTCTGCTCGGCGACCAGGAGCTCGCCGATGCCGAGCCTGGCGAGGAACGTGTCCTGCGTCGTCGTTGCGAGATGGACGAGCCCGGCCGACTCCGCCGCCCGGACCACGGCGGTGAGGTCGACGTGGGCGGTCAGGTCCTGCCGGCCGACCGCGACGTACGGATCGTCCCCGACACGATGGCCGCGGTACGTCGCCAGCGTCCCGACCGCCCGACGGCTGTAGTCGTACAGCTCGTCCGCCGGGTGGCCGTAGTCGATCAGGAGGAGGACGCCGCGTTCCAGGCCCCCGGCGGCCGTCGCCATCCAGCCGTCCGCCGCCAGGCAGACCTCGGCCCGCTGGCCGTTCGCAAGGACGACGCCGTCGGCGGCGAGGCGGTCGAGGAGGGCGCCGGTGGATGGCTCGGCCTCGACGTCGACCAGCCGCCCGTCGTCCGTCGCCCCGACCAGGACCTCGCGCAGCGCGCCCGCCCGCTGGACGACGCGGTGCGTCGGCAGCGCGTCGAGGACCTCGTTGGCGATCGCGAGCCCGACGATGGGCTTCCCGTCGTCGGCCGCCACGGCCACCATCCCGGGCGG
>DATBGP010000089.1:0-3244 GCA_036557925.1 Candidatus Limnocylindrales bacterium
ACGTCCACAAGCGGATGGAGGACGCCCGGGTCGAGATCCGGAACCTCCGCCGCGATGCCGCCGACGACCTCAAGAAGGAGGAGAAGGCCGGCGACGTGGGAGCGGACGAGTCGCATCGCCAGCTCGACCAGCTCCAGAAGACGACCGATCGATGGATCGCCGAGGTCGACCGCCTCGGGGCCGTGAAGGAACAGGAGGTCATGGAGGTCTAGTGGCCGGTTCGCCCCTCGCCCGCCCGACCGACGCGCCGCCGACGGCGCACCGGCGCAGCGACGAGGCCGATCGCGTGCCCGCCCCGGAGACCGCGCCCGCCCCGGATCGACTGCTGCCCGAGGCGGATCTCCCTCGCCACGTGGCGATCATCATGGACGGCAATCGTCGCTGGGCGCGCCAGCGCGGCCTCCCCGAGGTCGAGGGCCACGCCGCCGGGGTCGAGGCGATCCGGACCCTCCTCCGCCACGCCGTCCGTCGCGGCGTCCCCGTCGTGACGGTCTACGCGTTCAGCCGCGAGAACTGGGCCCGCTCGGACGACGAGGTCCGGGCCCTCTTCGCCCTCCTCGAGCAGGCGATCCGGAGCGAGACGGCCGAGCTGAAGTCCCAGGGCGTGCGGATCCGGCTCCTCGGCCGGCCCGACGAGCTGCCCGAGGACACCCGGCGCTCGATCGACGACGCCCTGGCGGAGACGGCCGAGGGCGCGCGTCTCATCCTCAACGTCGCCTTCAACTACGCCGGCCGGACGGAGATCGTCGACGCGTTCCGGCGGATCGCCGCGAGCGGCGTCGACCCGGCCGCGATCGACGAGACGACGATCTCCGAGGCGCTCTACACCGCCGGCCTGCCGGACCCGGACCTCGTGATCCGCACCGGCGGCGAGCAGCGCCTGTCGAACTTCCTGATCTGGCAGGCGGCCTACGCCGAGCTCTACACGACCGAGGTGCTCTGGCCGGACTTCGGCGCCGACGCATTCGACGCCGCGCTCCTCGAGTTCGCCAGCAGGACGCGCCGGTTCGGCCGCTGAGCCCACACGCACCGAACGGAGAGGGATGCTTCGTCAGCGCGCGATCAGTGCCGCGATCCTGATTCCGCCGCTCCTGCTCGCCCTGCTGTTCGGGCGGCCGTGGATCGTCATCCTCATCGCGGTCGCCGCGGGCCTTGCTGCGCGCGAGGTCTTCACCCTCCTCACCTCGGCCGGGTATCCGAGCCTTGCCTGGCTCGGAACGGTGCTCGCGGTCGCGCTCGTCCTCGACGCGGCAGCCGCGCCGGCGATCGACCCGAACGGCGGGCTGCTCCTCGCGATCGGGATCATCCTCGCGGCGGCCGGCGCCTTCACCCGCCGGGACCCGCGGGACGGCCTGCCGACATGGTTCGCGACGGTGTTCGGGGCGCTCTACGCGTCGCTGCTCGGGTTCGTCCTTCGTCTCGGCGAGCGCGCCCCGGCGATCCCGGCCGGCTCGTCGCTCTCGTGGTTCACCGCGGAGCAGGGCTGGATCCTCCTGCTCCTCCTCGCGGTCTGGTCCTACGACACGGGCGCCTACTTCGTCGGCAAGCGGTTCGGCCGCCGGAAGTTCCTCAGCCACATCTCGCCGTCCAAGACCTACGCCGGGTTGATCGGCGGGATCGCGGCCTCGACGATCGTGGTCGCCCTGATGCTCGCGGGCCTCGGCCAGTCGCCGTTGGGGGCCGTGATCCTCGGGCCGCTCACGGCCATCGCCGCTCAGGCCGGCGATCTCGCCGAATCGATGCTCAAGCGCGCCGCGGGCGCCAAGGACTCCGGAACCCTGATCCCCGGTCACGGCGGCATCCTCGATCGCGTCGACTCGTTCCTGTTCGCCGCGCCCGTCGTCCTCCTCTATGTCCTCGCCGCCTACCGCTGAGGCCGGCCCGCGCCGGCGCGTCGCGGTCCTCGGCTCCACCGGCTCGATCGGGACGCAGGCGCTCGACGTCCTCGCCCGTCATCCCGAGGCGTTCGAGGTCGTGGCGCTCGCCGCCGGCCGGAACGGCGATCTCCTCGCCGAGCAGGCGGCGCGCCACCGGCCCGCGGTCAGCGCGCTCGTCGGGGACGACCTCGATCGGCTGGTCGAGCTCGCCACGCGCGAAGACGTGGACCTCGTCGTGGTGGGGACCGGAGGGATCGTCAGCCTCCGGCCGGTGCTCGCCGCCCTCGACGCGGGCAAGGTCGTCGCGACGGCCAACAAGGAGACGCTCGTCGCCGGCGGCCACCTCGTGATGCCGCGGGCCCGGGCCCGTGCGGCGGAGGTCGCGACGGCCGGCCCGGACGACCCGTTCGCCAGCCCGCTTGCCTGGCTGCGGCCCATCGACAGCGAGCATTCGGCCATCTGGCAGTGCCTGGTCGGCGAGTCGCTGCGCCGGGTCTCCGCCCTCGTCCTGACCGCCTCGGGCGGGCCGTTCCTCGACGGCCCAACGGACCTCTCGACCGTCACGCCGCAGCAGGCCCTGAAGCACCCGACCTGGTCGATGGGGGCCAAGATCACGATCGACTCGGCCACGCTCGCGAACAAGGGCCTGGAGGTGGTGGAAGCACGCTGGCTGTACGATGTCGACGACGCCGCGATCGACGTGGTCGTCCATCCGCAGAGCGTCGTCCACTCAGCGGTCCGCTTCGTGGACGGCTCGCTGAAGGCCCAACTGGGCACCCCGGACATGCGCACCCCCATCCAGTACGCCCTGACCTACCCGGATCGCCGCCCCTCGCCGTCCGCCGCGGTCGACCTGGTCCGGGCCGGCCGGCTCGAGTTCCGCGCCCCCGACGAAGATCGCTTCCCCGCGCTCCGGATCGCGCGAGCGGCCGGCCGGATCGGCCAGCGAGCCACGACGGCCCTCATCGCCGCCGACGACGTCGCCGTGGCGCGATTCCTCGACGGCACGCTCCGGTTCGACGAGATCCCGGCCCTCCTCGCGGCGGCCGTCGCCCGGTACGGCGAGGGTGCCGACCAGGCGCCGGACGTCGACTCGCTCGTCGCCCTGGACGCCGAGGTCCGGGCCGCGTTCGCCACCGGCCCGATCGGGGGACGCGCGTGAGCGGCCCGCTGGGCGTCCTGATCACGATCGCCCTGTTCATCATCGTCCTCGGCGGCCTCGTCCTCGTCCACGAGCTCGGCCACTTCATCACGGCCCGCCTCGCCGGCGTCCGCGTGCTCGAGTTCGGGATCGGGTTCCCGCCCCGGGCGAAGGTCATCCGGGCCCGCGGCGAGACGCTCTACACGCTGAACTGGCTGCCGATCGG
>DATBGP010000090.1:0-3531 GCA_036557925.1 Candidatus Limnocylindrales bacterium
GGAGCGCGATCGAACGCGAGGCCGATCGAGCCGGTCGCCGCCGCCTGTTCGAGCGTCTCCGGCGGGTCGCCCGACGACTCCCCTACCGTGCCCGACGCCTGATCTTCCGGAGCGTCCACCAGCGGCTCGGCGGCAGCCTGAGCCTGTTCGTGAGCTCCGGCGCGTTCCTGCCACCCGCCCTCCAGCAGGCCTGGGAGGACCTCGGCGTCGTCGTGATCCAGGGCTACGGCAGCACCGAGAACGGCTTCGGGACGTGCACGACCCGCGAGGATCACGGGCTCGGGACGGTGGGTCGGCCGATGCCGCCGGTCGAGCTCGAGATCGCCGAGGACGGAGAGGTCCTCTTCCGCGGCCCGACACTCTTCAAGGGCTACTGGCGCGACCCCGACGCGACGGCGGCGTCGGTCGATGCCGATGGCTGGTACCACACCGGCGATCTCGGCCACCTGGACGCGGACGGCCGGCTCGTCCTCAGCGGCCGGACGAAGGACCGGATCGTCCTGCCGAACGGCTTCAACGTCTATCCCGAGGACCTGGAGAACGCTCTCCGGATCGCCGGGATCCGCGACGGCATCGTGCTCGAGACGGCGCCGGGCCGGATCGAGGCGGTGGTCCTGCTCCGCGGCGCCGGCGCGGAGACCGCGGCGGAGGCGAAGCCGATCGTCGACCGGGCGGTGCGGGCGGCGAACGCGCGGCTCGGGCCGCAACAGCGGATCGCCGGGTGGCGGCTCTGGCCGGAGGACGACTTCCCCCGGACCCACACCCTGAAGATCCGGCGCGACCCGATCCTGGCGTGGGTCCGGGGCGACGGGCCAGCGGCTGACGCCGATCAGGCCGAACGGGCCGGAGAGGCCGGAGAGGCGGCCGTCAGCGCGGGACGCTGAACCCGACGCCGATCGTGTTCAGCGCGTCGGCGACCTTGCCCGCGGTCGGATCGGACGAGGCCGACGGCAGCCAGGAGTAGAGGAGCAGCGTCGACCCGACCTGGCGGAGCACGTGCTGGGTGCCGAACGGGAACTGGACCTTGCCGTTCCCCGTCCCGAGGTAGCCCGCCTGCTCGTTGCCAGCGTCCACGGCCGACGCCGAGTCCGGGAACTCGTAGACCACGACATAGCCCGCATCGGGCTGATCGGGCAGGACGACCTGGTAGACGGCTCGGGGCGCGTCGCGGAGCCGGGCAGATTCGGCGGGGCGGTACGGGCGGGTCGCGTCGCCGAACTGGACGGCGACCGACTGGAGGGCCTGGGCGATCAGGCCTCGCGTCTGGGCGGCTGCCGCGCCGGCGGTCGCGGCCGGGCCGATCGATTCGGGCGCAAGGGAGGCGGGCGACGCCGCGGCGCCCAACCCGCAGCCGGCGAGCAGGATGACGCAGCCGACCGCGACCGGGATGCCGGCTCGGCGGGACGTCTGCCTCATCCGGGCGGCCAGTCGAACGCCCGACCCCCCATCAGGTGCAGGTGGAGATGGTCGACCGTCTGGCCGCCCCACCGACCCACGTTGCTCACGATCCGGTAACCGGCGTCGGCGATCCCCTGCTCGCGGGCGATGCGCGCGCTCGTCCCGAAGAGCCGTCCCAGCAGCGGGCCGTCCTCCTCGGTGAGGTCCGCGGCCGAGGAGATGTGGGCCTTCGGGATCACGAGGATGTGCGTCGGGCTGCGCGGGTTGATGTCGTGGAACGCCATCACGTCGACCTCGTCGACAAGGGTCTTCGACGGCAGCTCGCCGCGGACGATCCGGCAGAAGAGGCAGTCGGGCTGTGGCGAGCGGTCAGCGGGCATGGGCCAGGGCTCCGGCTGCTGGACGGGGTGGGCACAGCGACAGGATGCGACCGACGGTCCGATCGGGCACGACGGCGTCGACCGCGTCGATCGCGACATGGACGATCGCGTTCTCGAGGTCGTCGCCGGCACGGAGCGGCGGCACCGCCACGAGCGTGTGATCCACCGCGTGTCCCATCCACCGGCCGTCGGCCAGCCGGGTCTCGAGCAGGACGTCCGCCTCGCGACCCGGATGGGCGGCAGCCCAGCGAGCCCGCGCGTCCGCGGCCAGCCGGAGGAGCTCGGCCGCGCGGCGCTTCCTCGTCGCGTCGTCGACCTGGCCGGTCATGCGCGTCGCCGCCGTCCCGGGTCGCGGCGAGTAGCGGAAGACGTGGAGCCCGGCGAGATCGAGCGAGCGGATGAAGTCGACCGATCGGCCCCACGCCACATCGTCCTCGGTCGGGAACCCGACGATCGCGTCGGCGTGCATCGCGACGCCGGGGAGTGCCTCTCGGACGCGAGCCACGATCGCCGCGTACTCGGCCGAGCGATACCGCCGGCCCATCCGCCGGAGCACGCCGTCGTCGCCCGACTGGAGCGGCAGATGGACGTGAGGCAGCGTCCGCGGCCCGCCGTCGGACCAGACCCGGATCAGCTCGTCATCGACGTGCTGGGGCTCGATCGACGAGATCCGGATCCGCTCGACGTCGGTCTCGTCAAGGATCCGCCGGACCAGGCCGGCGAGAGTCAGCGCGGAGCGGGTGTGCGATCCGCGGAAGCCGCGCTCGGACCGACCCCCGTCGTACGTCCCGATGTTGATCCCGGTGAGTACGATCTCCCGGTGGCCGGCGGCCAGCGCCGCCTGGACATCCGCGAGGACGACCTCCGGCAACAGGCTCCGCTCGGCGCCGCGGGCGGCCGGGATGATGCAGTAGGTGCAGTAGAACGAGCAGCCGTCCTGGACCTTCACGAAGGCCCGAGTCCGCTCGACGGAGGCACGGCCGTCGGCGATCCCGTCGATCGGCGAGGCGCCGGGGTGGACGGCCTCGACGGCGCCGACGGCGTCGGCCGGGTCCACGCCGGAGAGCGTCGGCAGCGCTCGCGGCACGCGCGCGCCGGCTGCGGCCAAGTCCGGACCGAGGAGCGCGTCCAGCTCGGCGAGGAGCGCGTCCTTCGACCGGTTGTCGACGAGCCGGGCCGCCGGATCGGCGGCCGCGAACGCCTCGCGCCCCACCTGGACCGAGCAGCCGGTCACGACGATCTCGGCGTCCGGGCTCGCGCGCCGGGCGGCCCGGACGGCGTGCCGCGACTTCGCGTCCGCCTCCATCGTCACGGTGCAGGTGTTCACGAGGACGAGGTCGGCCCGCTCGCGGGCGTCGACGACCGCGATCCCGCGGCTGCGGAGCCGTCGGGCGGCACCTTCCATCTCGGACTGGTTGACCTTGCAGCCGAGGTTCGCGATCGCCGCGGTCCGGATCGGCCGTTCGGTTCCACGCTCGATGGCGCGTTCCGGCCGGTGCGCGTGGCCGGGCGAGGACGCGGGCGAGGACACGAGCGCCGCCTCGGTCACCACAGCTGTGGCTTCGTGCTCATCAGGAACCCGATCGTCCCCACCAGGGCCGCCATCGCGTAGCTGACATAGCGCTGTCGCTTCGCCCGCTCCAGCCACACCCGGTCGTCCGGTGCGGCCCGCACGCCCACCAGACGCCGGAGGTTCGGCCGCTGGACGAAGAACGCGAGGAGCAGGTTGGCGGCATAGATCGAGAGTGCGACG
>DATBGP010000091.1:0-19059 GCA_036557925.1 Candidatus Limnocylindrales bacterium
TCACGCGTCGTCGTCGAGGTTCGATCGGTTGCTCATGGGTCCCATCGGTGTCGCGCTCGCTGCCGTGCAGGCCGCGCTGGCGCTGGCACTCCTCTTCGTGTTGCCGGGACTGCTGCTGGGGCCCCTCGTCCTGCCCGGCGCGCCGACGCCGCTCCACGTGGTCGGGCGGGCGATCGGGCTCAGTCTACTGATCGTCGTCGCGACCTGTGCCGGCCTCGCCGCCGCCGGCATCCTCGAGCCGGTGCCGCTCGCGGTGACCCTCGTCGCGATCACCGTGGCGCCCACGGCGCACCCAGGCGTCCGGCGATCGCTCGGCAGGGTCGGCCGGGCGGGAACACGTCGGCGGCGGTGGTGGATCGGCGGCCTGCTCGGTCTCGGGGTGATCGCGATCACCGTGGTGCTGCCGTCGATCGCCGCGGCCGGCGGCGATCTCATCCCGCGGACCTCGACGCCGTGGTACTACGTGGCCATCGCGCGGGCCGTGGCGGACGCCGGCACGGTTCCCGCGACCGTCGCCGAATGGGGCGGTCTGCGGCCGTTCCCCACCGACTACCTGCCGGCCACGTTCCACGCCGCCGCCGGGCTGGAGCTGCTCCCCGGCGACCTGCTGACCGCCGTCGCGACGTACCGCCTCGCCCTGCTCGTCGCCGCGGCGATCGTGGCGACGCTCCTGTTCCGGCGCTGGTTCTCCAGCTGGACCTCGCTGCTCGGGGCGTGCCTCCTCCTCGCGACCGTCCGCCTTGCCCAGAAGTTCGAGGATCTCCGGCCCGAGACCTTCGGGCTCGTCCTCGCGCTGTTCGCGATCTGGGCCGCCGACCGGGCGATGGCCGATCGATCCCGGCGATCGGTCGCGGTGGCGATCGCCGCCGGCACGGCCACGTTCCTCAGCCACGCCGAGGTCTTCCTGCTGCTGGGACCGGCCCTGGTCGGCCTCGCGGCCGCGCGGTCGTTCGTCGGTGAATCGCGGCGCTGGGGGCTCCGGTTGCCCCGACTCGGGCAGCTTTGGCCCGTCGGGGTCGCGGCCGGGGTCCTGGTCGCGTCGGTCCTGCTCGGAGCCGGGCTGAACGCCGTCGCCGCCGGGGAGTTCCGGCTCGTCGGCTACGTCGCCGCGTCGCGGGCGCCGCTCGCCGCGATCCCCGCCGATCGCGTCCCTGCCGGCTGGAGCTTCAGCGACGATCCCACCTGGGACTTCTACGTCGCATCGGTCGCGCCGGCGCTCGACGGCCAGCCGCCGCCATCGAACTTCTTCGGCAGCACGCTCCTGCCCCGCTCGATCCTCGACGTCTGGCCCGGCCTCGACGCGCGCGGCCGAGGCGCGCTCGTCACCCTGGCGCTGCTGCTGATCGCGCCCTTGCTCGCGTGGCCGTGGCTGGATCGACGACGGCGCCGCTTCCTCGTCACGTGGTGGATGTACGGCCTCGCCCTGCTGGCCGGCTCCTGGCTGCTGTTCACGATCAGCTCGACGTACGTCCCGGCCCGGGTCGGGCCGCGACGCCTGATGCCGTACGAGCTGATCGTCCCGGTGGCGAGCGCGATCGTGCTGCTGTTCCTCCTCGACCGCGCCGTCCGGCCCGCCTGGCACCGCCTGCTGCCCCGTCGCGGCCCGATGCTCGCCGCCGGCGCCCTCCTGGCACTCCTGACGGTCGGCGCGACCGCACCGCCGCCCGGTGCCGGAGCCGCCGCCGACCAGCCCGACGAGCCCGCCCTCACCGCGGTCGGCTACGGCGCCCTGCGCTGGATCGACGAGAACCTGCCCGCGGACGCCCGGATCCTGGCGAACGCCTATACCGACGGTTCGATGCTGGCCGTCGCCCGCCGGTCGGCCATCCTCGACGGCCGGGCGGTCTACCTCGAGCACCCGGACTTCCTCCGCGACTCGACGAGCAAGGTCCTCGGCGCGCGGGTCCTGTTCGCCGATCCGGACGGGGATGCCGCCGCGCGGTATCTCGCCGACGAGGACGTGTCGTACGTGCTCGTGGCGACCCACGGACCGGACGGCAACGACCTCGGCGGCTACCAGCTCTTCGACACGGATCCGGCCGCTCTGGCCGGGAGCGGACGGTACACTCTCGTTCGGTCGTTCGGAGACGGCCGCCTGCTGCTGTACCGGGTCCAGCCGCCGACCTGACCGAGGGCCTCGCCTCACCCGCAGGAGATGCCGGCGCCGATGCCAAGCCTGCTCCGGATCGTCGGGTTCCTCGTCGCGGCCCTGCTCGTCCTCGTCGCGATCCGCCGCCTGCAGGGCCGCGGCAGCGGCAGCCGCGTTCCGGCGGTGGCCCTCCTCCTGGTCGGGCTGGGCCTCGCGACCGTCTCGGTCGCACCGGACCTCGTGCGGCCCATCCAGAACATCCTGGGCCTGGAGGGCGAGCCGCTCGGGCGGCTGGTCACGCTCCTCGTGATCACCGTCGCGATCGCCTACGCCGGCCTGTTCTACGCGCTGGCCCGGGCCGACCGGGCGAACCAGAAGGTCAGCCGGCTGGTCCGGGCACTCTCGGCGGCGCAGCTCGAGGGCAGCGCGAAGGCCCCGCTCGGCGGGGTGCTCGTCTGCGTCCCGGCGTACGACGAGGCCGACAACCTGCCGGGTGTCCTCGACGCGATCCCGGCGAGCGTCTCCGGCCTGCCGACCCACGTGCTCGTGATCGACGATGGCTCGACTGACGACACCGCGGCCGTGGCCCGGCGGCTGGGCGCCCTCGTCGTCCGCCACCCGGTCAACAGCGGCCAGGGCGCGGCCCTCCAGACCGGCTATCTCGTCGCCGAGCGGCTGGGCGTGGACGTCGTTGTCACGCTCGACGCCGACGGCCAGCACGACCCGGCCGAGATCGACCGGCTGGTGGGGCCGATCGTCCGCGACGAGGCCGACTTCGTCGTCGGCTCGCGGCGGACGGGCGACGGCGGTCCCGACTCGGAGACGGGATCGCGGACGCGAGAGGCGGGCATCTCGATCTACACCCGCCTGATGAACCTGCTCGGCGGGACCCAGGTCACCGACATCGCCAACGGCTACCGGGCGATCCGGGCGAGCCGCCTCGCGGAGATCTCCTTCACGGAGGACCAGTTCCACAATCCGGAGCTGCTCCTCGGCGCAGCCCGGGCCGGCCTCCGGGTGGTCGACGTGCCGGTGACGATCCGGCGCCGGACGAGCGGCCAGTCGAAGAAGGGGACCGACCTCCGCTACGGGCTGGGCTTCCTGCGGGTGATGCTGAAGACGTGGCTTCGGTAGACGCCCCGGCTGTCGACACCGCGGCGGCTGTCGACACCGCGGCGGCCGTCGACGCTCCGGCGATCGAGCCGGAGGCCCGGGAGCAGGCCGGCATCCTCGAGCTCTACGGCGTCGCCTGGCGGACGGCCCGCGACGTGATCGTCCGGCACCGGCTGATGATCGTCGCGGAGCTGGTGATCATCGGCGTCTGGCTGGTGCTCCGGACCCGCTACGACGTGGAGAGCCGGCCGTACGTGCTGTGGACGGTGCTGGCGTCCGCGGTGGCCCTGGTGTCGCCGGCGTCGGGCCTGGTGATCCTGGCCGGGACGGCCCCCTTCTACGAGCCGACCACGCTGCTCCACCTGATCGGCGTCCGGCCGGCCCCGCAGACGCTGGGGCTCCGCCACGTCTTCGTCGCGGTCATCGCGATCAGCGTCGTGATCCGGCTGGTCGCCGGCGGCTGGCGACGGATGCCGTGGTCGCCCGCCGTCTTCCTGGGCATCGCGATCGCGGTCGTGACGGCGATCGGGGTCGTCGTCACCTGGGCGCGGTTCCCGCCGGACTGGGCGCGGATCGCGTCGTACACGTGGCTCTCGTCCGTCGGCGGGGCGATGCTCCTGCTCGTCGCCGCGGTCTGGGTGGCCCGCGACGGCACGAAGCGGCCCATCGTCGCGGCGATCGTCGCCACGACGGTCGCCGTCGCTCTGTCCGTCGCCGATCAGCTCGACCGCGGCATCGTCTCGGGCAGCGCCGTGGCGTGGATCGGCTTCTGGAAGGACTTCGGGCCGCGGCTGGGGGGAGCGGTGCCGTCCCCGAACGGGATGGCGGCCCTGAGCGTGATGCCGTTCTGCATCGCGGTCGCATTCCTCGTCCTGGACCGCCGCCGGGATCGTTCGACGATCGTCCTGAAGCTCCTCGCGGTCCTCGCCGTCGCCGTCTTCGCGGTCGCGCTGTACCTCACCTTCAGCCGGGCCGCGCTGATCGCCACCTATGCGCTCGCGGTCGTGATCGCCTGGCGGCTTCGTCGCGGGCTCGGGCTGGCCGTGCTCGTCGTGGGGCTGGTCGCCGGGATCGCCCTCCTGCCGTCCTACCTCGCGCTGCGCGGGGAGGCGGCGAACGCCGGGGCGATCGAGCCGGGATCCGTCCTGGTCGCCACCGACCTGCAGCGGCTCCGCACCTGGAACGCGGCCGGCCACATGTTCCTCGATCGGCCGCTGACGGGGCAGGGCTTCCTCGCCTACAAGCAGCTCGCGCCGGACTACGGCGATCCGGTCATCGGCTCGCCCCACAACGAGTGGCTGCGGCTGTTCACGGAGGAGGGGGTCGTCGGCGGCATCATCGGGCTCGCGTTCGTGGTCGCGACGCTCGTCCAGCTGACCCGGCGGCGGGGCTGGCTCGAGAGCGGCATCCTCGCCGGCACGATCGGCTGGATGGTCATGGCGTCGTTCAACAACCCGCTGCTGTTCATCCAGGTGAGCGCGGTCGTCTGCATCCCGCTCGGCTACGGGCTGGCCCGGTCGGTCGAGCCGGCGGAGCAGCCGGTCGCCGCCGCCGACGAAGGGCCGATCGCGTCGCCCGAGCCCGGCCCGGAGGCGATGCCGGCCTGACCGTCAGTCGTTGTGCGACGCGACCCGGCTGTCCCAGTCGGCGCGATGCCAGAGGTCGATGCCGCGGCCCCGGATGACGTTGATCCAGCCGAGGCCGAACGCGAGGCAGACGACCGTGAACGACCGGGCGAAGGCGAGGACTCCCGGCGGGCGGCGGCCGGCTCCGACGAGCAGGTGGGCGAGGACGGCCGCGACGAGACCTGCCGCCACGGCGACCGGGACGAGCAGGTAGGCGGGCCCGTCGACGACGCCGAGGACCAGGCCCGCGATGGTCGCCAGCCCGACCAGCCAGGGCGTCGCCCAGCGCAGGAGCTTGTGGGACCAGATCGCCATGGCGGTCCGGGGATGCCGCCAGGGCGCGAGCCGGAGCGCCATGGACAGGTTCGCCCGGATCCCCCGCGTCGCCGTCCGCGACCGGTTGCGGAACTGTTCCCGGATGCCGCTGATCGGCCGGTCGGTCGCGAGTGCCTCCGGCACGTAGACGACGAGCCCGCGCCCCTCGCGGATGTAGAGCGGCAGCAGGTGATCCATCGACGCGGTCGCGGGAACGGGCTTGAAGGCGGAGCGGCGGACCGCCAGGACGGCCCCGGTGACCGCCGTCAGGAAGCCGCTGCAGCTCTCGAGGTCGCGCACGGACCGCTCGTAGCGCCAGTACAGGCCCTCGTTCGTGGACGTGGCGGTGGCCCGCTCGTCGCGCCACTCGAGCCGGCCCGTGGCGCAGCCGACCCGCGGGTCGCGGAACGCCTCCGCGAGGGCGGCGAGGCAGCCGGGAGCGAAACGCGTCTCGGCGTCCGTCAGCACCACGACGTCCGCCGTGGCGGCACCGAACAGGGCGTTCTGCGTCGGGGTCTGGCCGGCGCGCGGCAGCGACAGGAGGCGGAGCCGCGGGTTGCCGGCGGCGAGCTCGCGGACGATCGGGTCCGTTCCGTCGTCGGAGCCGTCGCTGCCGACGACGATCTCGGCGACGAGACTGCCGCCCGGGTCCTGGGCCTCGACGTCGGCGATCCGCGCAGCCACCTGACCCGCCTCGTCGTGGACGGCGATCGCGACGGCCAGCCGAGGCGGGTCGCCCCCGGGCCGGAGCCGCAGCGGCGCGACGCGGGCGACGACGGCCATCAGGAGCGGGTAGCCGACGTAGACCCAGGCCAGCAGCGCGATCGCGAGCCAGAAGACGACGAGGGCGATCACGACCGCAGCGTACCGCTCAGCCCGGCGGGACTGGCGCCCGGCCGGCCGGATCCGGTCGCGCGGTGGCTCGTGCCGAGGCCGTGACGTCGGCGAGGACGTCGCGCAGGGTCCGCTCGAGCGGCGTGGTCGCCGTCCAGCCCAGAGCGCGCCGGATCGCCGAGGCGTCGCCGCGGATCTCGGGCGGGTCGCTCGCACGGACGAGCGCCGGATCGATCTCGAAGCCGATGGCGATCCCGGCCTCGGCCGCCAGGGCAACCGCGATCTCGCGGATCGACGCGCTCCGCTCCGAGGCGACGTTGAAGACCGGGACCTCGCCGTCCTCGACGTCGCCACCCGCCAGCCGTTCCAGCACCAGGCGATACGCGGCCACGACGTCGCGGACGTCGCTGAAGTCGCGCCGGACGTCGACATTGCCCACGCGGATGGTGGAGGCACCGGCCTCGCGGGCGGCGAGGATCCGCTCGGCGAGCGCCGGCACGACGAACTCGCGGCGCTGGCCCGGGCCGGTATGGTTGAACGGCCGGACGATCGCGAGACGGACGGTGCCGGCGGCCGCCCGGGCGACGATCTCCCGGGCGACGGCTTCGGCGGCGATCTTGGATCGGCCGTACGGCTGCTCGGCCCGAAGCGGCGCGGCCTCGTCGAGCGGGAGGTCTGCCGGATCCGGCGGACCGTAGACCTCGGACGAGCTCACGAGGAGGACGCCGGCCCCGATCTGCGCGGCGGCCCGGACCACCGCCTCGGTCCCGCCGACGTTGACCGCCGTGGCGCGATCCGGGTCGCGCCGGGCGTCCGGCCCGAAGGCGACGGCGGCGAGGTGGCCGATGACGTCCGGGGCGCGGTCGCGGGCAAGGCGCAGGACCGCATCGGCGTCCGTGATGTCCAGCTCGCCCCTCGGCGGGGCGGCGATCGCCTCGTGGCCGTGCGCGCCGAGCTCCCGGATCAGCCACCGGCCCGCGAACCCGCCGCCGCCGGTGACCAGGACTCTCACGCGGGGCTGGCCGCCCGGGCCTCCGGTCGAGCGCGGAGACGCTCCCGGTGGCGCTCCAGATCGGCGTCGACCATCGTCTCGATCATCTCCGCGAAGGGAACGCTCGGCTCCCAGCCCAGGACGCGGCGCGCCTTCGAGGGGTCGCCGAGCAGGTGGTCGACCTCGGCCGGACGGTACAGCGCCTCGTCGACCACCACGTGGCGGTCGTAGTCGAGGCCGGCCCGGGCGAACGCGATCCGGCACAGCTCGCGGACCGAGTGGGCGATCCCGGTCGCGATGACGTAATCGTCGGCGGCGTCCTGCTGGAGCATCAGCCACATCGCCCGGACGTAGTCGCCGGCGAAGCCCCAGTCCCGCTCGGCATCGAGGTTGCCCATCGGGAGCTCGGACGCGAGGCCCAGGGCAATCCTCGCGGCGCCGTCGGTGACCTTGCGGGACACGAACTCGAGGCCGCGCCGGGGCGACTCGTGGTTGAACAGGATCCCCGAGACCGCGAACATCCCGTAGCTCTCGCGGTAGTTGACGGTCAGGAAGTGGCCGTACGCCTTCGCGACCCCGTACGGGCTGCGCGGATGGAACGGCGTCAGCTCCGTCTGCGGCATCTCCCGGACCTTGCCGAACATCTCGCTGGACGAGGCCTGGTAGAAGCGGATGCCCAGGTCGACCTGGCGGATCGCCTCCAGCATCCGGGTCACGCCGAGGCCGGTGAACTCGCCGGTCAGCACCGGCTGGTTCCACGACGTCGGGACGAAGCTCTGGGCCGCGAGGTTGTAGACCTCGTCCGGCTCCACCTCCTGGAGGGCCCCCACGAGCGACGCCTGGTCGAGGAGATCGCCCTGGACGAGCTCGATCCGGTCCGCGAGGTGCTCGATCCGCTCGCTGGAGGCGGTGCTGGACCGCCGGGTCATCCCGACCACGCGATAGCCCTGCTCGAGGAGGAACTCGGCGAGGTACGAGCCGTCCTGGCCCGTGACGCCGGTGATCAGCGCGGTCCGACTCATCCGGCGGAGTATAGGTCGGGGTCGACGCCCAGACGCTCGAACAGCTCGATCCAGCGGCGGCGGAAGACGGCGGTGTCGAACTCGACTGCCCGGGCCCGGATCGCGGCCCGATCGAGGGTCAGGCGGTCGAGTCGGTCGATCGCGTCGGCGAGCGCGGCGGCGTCCGGCGTGTCGAAGAACGTCCCCGTCACGCCGTCGACGACCGTCTCCCGTGCTCCGCCGCCGCGGAACGCGACCACCGGCCTTCCGGCCGCCATCGCCTCGACCGGGGCGATCCCGAAGTCCTCGACGCCGGGCAGGAGGTAGGCGTGGCAGCGGCGGAAGAGGTCGACCAGCGTCACCCGGTCGAGGTGGCCGCGGAACTCGACGGTCGGGCCGGCCAGCGTCTCGAGGCGTCGCCGCTCCGGGCCGTCGCCGACCACGACCAGCCGCCGTCCCGACGCCGTCGCGGCCGCCACGGCGAGATCGACCCGACGGTAGGCGAGCAGCCGGGCCGCGACGAGCAGGAACCCGTCGTCGGTCTCGCCGGGGGTGATCCGGGTCGTGTCCACGGGCGGGAAGATCACCGCGTCCGATTCGCGGCCCCACGACGTCGCGATGCGCTCGCGAACCGTCTCCGAGATCGCGACGAGGACGTCCGGCCGGCGCGAGGTGGCCACGTCCCAGCGCCGCAGGAGCGGCCGGATCGTCCGCGCCGCGACACGGGCCGGCAGCGACAGGCTCGACCCGGTCAGGTATGTCTCGAGGTCCCAGGCGTATCGCATCGGCGTGTAGACGTAGCTGACGTGGAGGCCGGGCCCCTGCCGCCGGACGGCATGGGTGAACGCGATCGAGCTGCTCAGGACGAGCGGTGCCGCGAGGCGCTGGCGGCCGAACCACCACGGATACAGCGGCAGCAGCTTCCGGAAGTGGGGGCTCGGCCCGAGCACGCGCTGCAGCGGCCAGGTCCGAACCCGCTGCGGATCGATCCGATCCCCGAACCGGCGGGCGTCGAAGAAGGACGTGACGACCTGCGCGCCGGGCAGGAGGTCCGCGAACTCGACGGCGCACTGCTCCGCGCCCCCCTCCGCCACGAGGAAGTCGTGGACCAGGACGGGTCGGGCGTCGTGGTTCAGCGCCGCGCCTCGACGATGTAGTGGGTCGCCAGGTCCCGCTTGCCCGAACGCAGCGCCCAGTCCTCGTACAGCAGGTAGGCGCCCTGGACGGGCGGGAGGAACCGCAGGTACGTGGCGCCCGTGTACCGCGGCTCGACCTCGACGTCCGCCCACGGCCGCGCGATCCGGCGGATCGCCGAGTCCCAGCAGCGGTCGTACGACGCCGGGAACACGCTGTCGGCGGTGCGATCCGTGAAGCGGTCGACCAGCCAGGCGGTCAGGCGATCCGGGATGACGCGATTGGCGAGCCCGAAGAAGGAGAAGGTGCCGGAGAACTGGCCGAGGAAGACGCCGCCGGGCCGGAGGTAGCCGCGGAAGTTCTCGAACGCCGCGGACAGCGGCTTCACGTGCTCGAGGACCTGGAAGCTGAGGACGAGGTCGAAGCGCCCGTCCAGCTCCGGGACGTGATGGGTGATGTCGGCCACCCAGCGCTCGTCGTACGACCCGGCCGGCGCCCGGTCGAGCTCGGCGGCCGAGAGGTCCAGGCCGACGTACCGGCAGTCGGCGGGCCGTCGGTCCGCCGGCAGCGTCGGGTTGCGACCGGAGCCGACGTCGAGGATCCGGATCCCGGGCCGGAGCAGCTGCTCCAGCCGGCGTTCGAACGGCGCTCGCCAGGGCTCCCGATAGCGTTCGCGTCGCTCGAGCGCGGACGTCATCGAAGCCGTTGCGGGCTGTCCCCGGGACCCAGCGCGTATCCGACCAGCTCTCCGGCGCTCGTGCACAGCTGGAGCCAGACGATCCACGGAATGGCCTGGCGGAGCGCGTCCCCCGGCACGCGCTTGTGTCGAGCGGCGCGGATCGCCCGGGCGGATCGATAGAACGGCAGCACGCCGGCCAGCGCCACCCGGCCCCAGTCGCGCCGGTCCATCGCGCGGCGGCGGAAGCCGCCGATCGTCCGGCCGTTGTGGAACTCGATCACCGACGTGCCGGCGACCCCCAGCGACTGGTCGTGGAGGACCACGAAGGAGTCGTCCTGGACGAGGATGTCGCCACCGTCGCGCAGCGCGGCCGAGTCGAACAGCTCGATCGTGCCGATGTCGGGATGGCTCGGCAGCCGGGCGACGCCGCGCCGGGTCAGCGACAGGTTGGTCGCGCCCGTCGTGCGATCCACCGGCCCGTTCGCCAGCGGCGCGATGTACGGCAGCTGGGTCACGACGAACGCCGCCCAGTCGATGGGCTCCCGGCCGTCGCCCTGCTCGACGGCCCCGCCGATCGCCGCCGCATTCGGCCATTGCTCGTGAAGCTCCAGGATCCGCCGGGCCCAACCGGGCGTCACCCGGCAATGGTCCTCGGTCTGGGCGACGAGCTCGCCGCGGGCGGCGGCATACGCCTCCGAGCGGAGCTGGAAGACGGACATCGAGGTCGGGCAGGACAGCCAGCGGACCGTCGCCCCGAGGTCCGGCGCTGGCCGCCCGCTCGCGTCGGCGACCACGAGCTCGCCACCGACGTCGGGAAGCTGCGCGAGGATGGCGGCGATCGCCGGCTCGGCGGCCGGCCACCCGCGGCGCGTCGCCACGATGACGGACATTCGAGGATCACTGGCCACGGGCACTCCGTCGTCTGCTGGAACGCCGGGCCGCCTCGGCCGTCGGCGACGGATACGATACCGAACGAGGGATGGCGAACGCGGGCCTCGTCGCCCGGGGGGCGCACCGGAGGGGTTCGGAGACGTCGAACGTCAGGCAGCTCCGCGTCGCGGTCGACGCCGCACCGGCGCGGCGCGATCCGACCGGCGTCGGGGTCTACGTTCGGGATCTGGCCCGCGCCCTGGTGAAGCTGGAGCCGGAGTCGGTGGCCCTGATCGGCGTTCGCCCCGACGGTCCGCTCGCAGCCACGGCCCAGGCCGCCGCGCATCGCACGTGGCTCGCCGGCGGGCGGCATCATCGGTGGCTCCTCCACCGGGCGCGTCGGGATGCCGACGAGGTCGGCGGAACCCTCGTGCACTTCACGAACGCCGCGGCGCCCCTCCGGCGGATGCACCCGTACGTGCTCACGATCCAGGACCTGTCGCTGTTCCGGCACCCGGAGCACCATCCGTCGCTGCGCCTCGCGGTCGCCCCGTTCACCGCCGTGGCCGCGAAGCGCGCGGACGCGATCATCGTCCCCTCGGAGGCGACGCGCGCTGAGCTCCGACGGGTGCTGGGGATCGCCGGACGCCGGGTGGTCGTCGTCCCGCACGCGGCTTCGGACCCCGACGAGTCGCCGCCCGACGGCGCCGGGGATCGCGCCGAGGCGCGGCGGGCGCTCGGCCTCGGAGAGGATCCGTACGTCCTCTCGGTCGGAACGCTGGAGCCCCGCAAGAACCAGGCCCGGCTCGTCGGGGCGTTCGACCGGCTCGCCGACCGCCACCCGTCGCTGCGGCTCGTCCTCGTCGGTGGCGAAGGCTGGCGCGGGGAGGCGCTGAGGCATGCCCTCCGGGAGAGTTCCCGCCGCGATCGGATCCACCTTGCCGGCTACGTTCCGGCCGTCCGTCTCGCCGCCCTGATGTCCGGCGCCGCCGTGTTCGCCTACGTCTCGCTGTACGAGGGCTTCGGGCTCCCCATCCTCGACGCGATGCGCGCGGGCATCCCCGTGGTCACCTCGGCCGTCTCGTCGATGCCGGAGGTCGCCGGCGGCGCCGCCATCCTCGTCGATCCGCGCGACCCGGAGGCCATCGCCGACGGGATCGCCCGCGCGCTCGCCTGCCCGGCCGAGCTGATCCGGGCCGGCCACGCCCGGGCATGCGGACGGACATGGGCCGACGTGGCAGGCGAGACCTGGGAGGTCTACCGCTGGGCGGCTCTCGCGCGCGACCGGCTATGATCCTTTCCGTGCTCGGAAGCGATCGGATCGCTCTGGCCCGCGCCGCCGTCGCTCCGTCCGACGCCGCCCGAACCCGGGCGGCCGTCCTGGCCGTCGCGGCCGGCATCGCCCTCCTGGTCGTCCTGCTGGTTGCCGGCGCCGCGCCGGGACTGGTCACCGTGCCGCTCGCGATCGGCATCCTC
The DNA here is from genome assembly GCA_036557925.1 of Candidatus Limnocylindrales bacterium. Taxonomy (GTDB): domain Bacteria; phylum Chloroflexota; class Limnocylindria; order Limnocylindrales; family CSP1-4; genus CF-46. The sequence goes on from DATBGP010000091.1 coordinate 12,128, forward strand.
GCCGCCGTCGCGATCGTCCCGTTCCCGGGCGCGGATCGCTGGTTCGCGCTGGGTCTCCTGGGACCGCTGCCGCTCCTGCCGCCCACGGGCCTCTCCAACGTGCCGCTCGCGGCCGGGGTCATCGGCGTCGCCGCGGTCCGGATCTGGTTCCAGCCTCGCAGCGCACCCGTGCCGATTCGCCCGGTTGCCATCCTCGCCATCCTCTGGGGGGCGGTGGCGTTCGGGCTGGTCTTCTCCGCCTGGCCTTCGCCGTCCGTGTGGCTCCGGCCGCTCGCGATCCTCCTGATCGGCGCGGTGGCGAGCGGCCTCGGTCTGCTCGTGTGGCTGGATCCCGATCGCCGCGATCGCTGGCTCGACGGGTTGGCCCTCGGAGTGATCGTCGCGGCGGCCAGCGCCATCCTGATCTTCGCGCTCCAGCTCTTCCTGCCCGTGATCGGCATCCGGAACGGGGTCGTCGACTTGATGGGCTACTTTCGCGGTGAGCTCGCGGCCGACAAGTTCGCCGACCAGAACAACTGGATCATCTTCGGCGACAGGTTGACCCTCCGGGCCGTGACGCCGGTCCTGCCCGCGCCGAACAACCTCGGTGGATACCTCGGCCTGATCGTGCCGCTCGTCGGGGTGCGGTGGTTCCTCGCTCCGCCCGGTCGGTGGCGATGGATCGCCGGCGTGGCCGCGTGGCTGGGCGTGATCGCTCTCGTCCTCACGATCTCCCGTTCCAGCTGGCTGGCGTCGGTCGTCGCGATCGGGACGGCCGGACTCTGGCTCCTCCGGTCCGACGTCCGGCGACTGTTCTGGCCGGCAGCCAGGGGCAGGATCCTCCAGGCGGCCATCGGCCTCGTAATCGCGCTGGCGATCTCGATCGCCGGCCTGCTGTCGGTCGGGCAGACCGGGATCGAGGATCGCCTCGTCCGTCCCCTGGAGGACCCGAGCGTCCAGGACCGGGTCCAGATCGCCGAGGAATCGGCGACGGCGTTCGTCGGCGACATGCTCCATGGCGTCGGCCTCGGCAACTGGACGGCCACGATCACCGAGGGCGACTACATCCACAACGTCTATCTCGAGTACGGCGTCGCGATCGGCCTCTTCGGGGCCATCTGGGCGGTCCTCCTGGTCGCCATCCCGGCCGCCTCCGGCGTGCGGTTCGCCCGAGGACGGCCTGCCGGTCCGACCACCCTCCTGGCCATCGCCATCGCCGCGGGCGCCGTGTTCAACGCCGTGCAGTTCCTCTTCGACGACAACCTGTTCGCCCCGCAGTTCGCCTGGGCCCTGTTCTGGACCATCGGCGGCAGCCTCGGGCTCTGGTATGGGCGCGCCCGCGTCACGGTGAACCCAGCCGAACCCGCAGCGTGACCGGCGGATCCTCGAGCCTCGCCACGGTCGCTGGCCGCGGTTCGCGGCCACCTTCGGCCGGGTCGATCGAGACGTGACCCCTGGCCGAGGGACCGATCCGGCCGGGGCCGGGACGCCGTGAGGGAACGACTCCGGCGGCTCGGCGCTCGGGCGCGTCTCGCGACGTGGCGGTGGACCCACCGCGGGCGGGGTCGCCGGTGCCCCGCGTGCGGTCTCGAGGTCACCAGATTCGCCCCATACGGCGTGCAGGGCCGGCCCGACGCGCAGTGCCCGGGCTGCGGCTCCCTCGAGCGCCATCGGGCCCTGTCCCTGTTCCTCGCCGAGCATCCGGAGATGTCCCCCTCGGTCGGGCGTGCCCTGGTCGTCGCGCCCGATCCGCATCTCGAAGCGATCGGACGTCGCAACCCGGAGTACCTCTCGGTCGACCTGGAGCCGGGCCGGGCGATCCGCCCGATGGACCTGACCCGGCTGGACCTGCCCGATCGCGATCGTGACCTCGTCATCGCGTATCACGTCCTCGAGCACATCCCCGACGATCGCGCGGCCATGCGCGAGATCGCCCGCGTGCTGCGGACGAACGGCCACGCCATCCTCGAGGTCCCGCTGTCCGGCGACGAGACCGACGAGCGCTACCTCGACGCGACGCCCGAGGTCCGCGCGCGGCACTACGGCCAGCCGGATCACGTCCGGCTCTACGGCCGTCGCGACTTCGAGGACCGGTTGCGTTCGGCGGGCCTGGCGGTCGAGGCCATCCGCGTCGGCGACGCGCTCCGGGCGCACGTCGTCCCCGCCGCGCTCGATCCGGACGAGGTCTTCCACGTGGCCCGGCCGGCGGCGGCGTGAGCGAGCCGGTCCCGGCATGACCGACGTCCTGCACGTCGACCACAGCATGGTGCTGGGCGGCGCCGAGCGATCGGTGCTGGAGCTCGCCCGAGCCCAGAACGCGCTCGGTGACCGGGCGCGCGTCGCGGTGGGCCGCGAGGGCCCGTTCGCTGCAGCGCTTCGGTCATCCTCGATCCCGGTGGTGCCGCTCGGCTGGCGTCGGCGCTATGTCGATGCGCCGAGCGACGCCCGCCTGGCCCGCATGGTCGGTGGCGCCGCCGCGACGATCGACGCCTCGCTGAAGCTCCGACGAGTCGTGCACGACGCCTCGCCGGATGTCGTCCAGGCGCATACGCGCAAGGCCCAGCTCGTCGCGTCCCTCGGGCTCGTCGGGGCGGGCACCCCGCTTGTCTGGCACCTCCGCGACGACGTCCCCCGGCGACCCGCGCTCCGACGGCTCCTGCGAGCCGCGATCGGACGGGCCGATCACGCGGTGGCGATCTCCACGTGGCTCGCGGGTCACTACGCGGAGCTGCGGTTGCTCCCGCGAAGCGGCCGCATCGACGTCGTCCCGAGCAGCGTCGATCCCGCACCGCTATCGGCCCTCCCGACGCCCTGGCTGGACGGCGACCGGGCTCCCGTCCTCGGCTTCGTCGGCCAGATCGCGGACTGGAAGGCCCCCGACGTCATCGTCGATCTCGCGGAACAGCTCGCCGACCGGCCGGACGTCCGGTTCGTCATCGTCGGGGACGTCTGGTTCACCAACGCGGACCGGGGCTACGGCGATCGACTGGCAGCCCGCGTTCGAGAGAGCACGGCGGCTCCGCGGATCGAGCGCCTGGGGACGCGGGCCCCGGCGGAGGCCTTCGCCGCGCTGGACATCCTCGTCCACACGAGCCGGGAGCCCGAGCCGTTCGGCCGCGTGGTCGTGGAGGCGATGATGGCGCGTCGCCCGGTCGTCGGTTTCCGCCGGGGCGCCGTGCCCGAGATCCTCGGCGACGGCACCGGCGCGCTGGCGGACGGGTTCGACGCCGCCGCGCTTGCCCGGGCGGTCCGATCCGTGATCGACGATCCGGCGGGGAGCCGGGCGATGGCCGAGCGGGCCGCTGCTTCCGCGCGCCGGTATGCCCCGGATCGGATCGCGGCGACGATGGCCGACGTCTACGCGAGGACCCTGGGATGAAGGTCTTGGTGGTCGGCCTGGCGACCTTCGAGGAGATGACCGGGGGCTCGGCGCGGTACCTGTCCGGCATGGTCGAGAACCTCCGGCGTCGAGGTCACGAGGTCCAGGTCATCACCGCCGGCCAGACGGTCGCCACCGGCTCGACGGTTCGCAGCGGGGTCCTCCGCCAGGTCGGGCGCCTGGGGAAGCGGCTCTGGAACGTCCATCGTCGAGCGATCGTCACGGTGCTGCGGGACCGACCGGACCTCGTGAACGTCCACTTCGCATACGACGGGCTGGGCGCCGTCACCGCGGCGCGCCTTCGCCGCATCCCGATCGTCGTCATGTTCCAGGGACCCTGGGCGGCGGAGGCGCTGGCGACCGGCCTCCGCGGGTCCTGGCCCCTGTCCATCCGGGCACGGATGTTCATCGAACGGCGGGTCTACCGATCGGCGACGCAGTGCATGGTCCTGTCCGCCGCGTTCGGCGAGATCCTCGTCCGCGACTACGGGGTCCGAGCCGACCGGATCCGCGTGATCCCGCCCGGTCTCGATCTCGACCCGTTCCGGGAGAGCCGGACGCCGTCCGAAGCCCGAACGCTCCTCGGGGTCGCGGACCGACCCACCGTGGTCACGGTCCGTCGGCTCGTCAACCGCATGGGGATCGACCTCCTGATCGATGCCATCGCCCGGCTGCCGGCCTCCTCGCGGCCGCAGCTCCTGGTTGCCGGCACTGGACCCGAGCGTGACGCACTGGAGGGACGCGCCAGGGACGCGCGACTGGAAGCCGACGTCCGGTTCCTCGGCCGGGTCGACGACGCCCTCCTCCCGGCGTTCTATGCCGCCGGTGATCTGTGCGCGGTCCCGACGAGGAGTCTCGAGGGATTCGGCTACGTGGTGATCGAGTCGTATGCCGCGGGCCGGCCGGTCCTCGCGACGGCGATCGGCGGCCTGGTCGAAGTCGTCGGTCCGTTCGATCCCGATCGCCTGGTCGGGGCCGATCCGGCGAGCCTCGCCGAGGGCCTGGCTCGGGCGATGGCTCGGCCGGAGAGCCTGCCGACCCCGGAGTCCTGCCGGCAGTACGCCGCCGAGTTCGGATGGGACCGAATCGTGCCTCGCGTGGAGGCCGTCTTCCGGGAGGCGCTTGCGTAGCGCGAGGCCGAACGGACGGCGTCGACTGCTACTCTTCGGCGGATGGAAACCCCGCGCCGCCGGGTCGTCGTCGTCGGGGGTGGATACGTCGGACTCGTCACCGCCGTCGGCCTCTCGCACCTCGGCCATCGCGTCCGCCTGATCGAGTCCGACCCGCGGCGACGGGCCTCGCTCGAGCGGGGCGTCGCGCCCATCCACGAGCCCGGTCTCGACGACGCCTTGTCCGCGGCGCTGCGGAGCGGCTCGGTCGAGATCGGCGACAGCGCGGAGCCGGTCGACGCCGTGCTCATCTGCGTCGGCACCCCCATCGAGCCGGACGGCCGGAGCGACCTCAGCCAGCTGCGATCGGCCCTCCAGGGCTCGGCCGGCCTGTCCCCGGATGCCCCCCTCGTCATCCGGAGCACGCTGCCTCCCGGCGGCACGCGACAGGTGCTCGAGTGGGCCGACCGGCCGGCATCGAGGATCCTGACCAACCCCGAGTTCCTCCGCCAGGGCTCCGCGCTCTCCGACTTCCTCGCGCCGTCCCGGATCGTCATCGGCCGAGGCCCGGGCGTCGACGAGGCTGCCCTCGCCATGGTCGTCGGTCTGTACGACCGCCTTGAAGCGGCCGTGCTCGTCGTCGACTACGCCGCGGCGGAGCTGATCAAGAACGGGGCGAACGCGTTCCTCGCGATGCGGCTGTCGTTCGTCAACGAGATCGCGGCGCTCGCGGAGGCCTACGGGACCGACGTCGACCAGGTGCTGCCCGGGCTCACCAGCGATCCGCGGATCGGCAGCGCGTACATGCGGCCGTCGTTCGGCTTCGGCGGCAGCTGCCTCCCGAAGGAGCTCCGGGCGCTCGAGGCGGCCGGCTCCGCTCGCGGCCTGCGTCTCCATGTCGCGAGCGCTGCGGCCGATGCCAACGCATCGCAACAGGAACGGTTCGCGCGGCGCATCGACCGGGCTCTCGGCGGCGTCCGGGACCGGCGCATCGCGCTGCTCGGGCTGGCGTTCAAGGCCGACACGGACGACATCCGCGAGTCCCCGTCGCTCGCGCTGGCGACGCGGCTGCTCGAGGGTGGCGCCATCGTCGTGGCCCACGATCCGCAGGCAGGCGGCAGCGCGGCTCGCGCCGAGCCGCGACTCACGCTCGCCGACTCGGCCGACGACGCGATCGAAGGTGCCGACGCCGTCGTGATCGCCACGGACTGGCCCGAGTACCGAGAGCTGGACTGGCGACGGCTCGCGGGGAGGCTCCACGGCGACCTCGTGTTCGACGGCCGACGGCACCTCGATCCCGAGCTGGTCCGCGAAGCGGGTCTTCGGTACGAGGCGGTCGGCACGGCCTCCGAGGACGTCGACGTGGGCGATCGTCCCGAGCCCGCGCGTTCCGAGATCGGTTGAGCGTCGAGGCGGAAGCCACCGTCGAACCACCCGTCAACGCGCCGCCCGAGGCGATCCGGATGCGGACGATCATCGGGCTGAGCATCTGGAGCCTCGCCGGGACCGCGATTCTGGCGGCGTACTCGCTGTTCCTCGTCGGGCTGGTCCTGCACCAGCTCGGTCCCGAGCGGTTCGCCCCGTGGGCGGCCGCCGTCGCCCTGGTGGGCTACCTCAGCCTCCTCGACACGGGCCTGACCTCGACCACCACCCGGGACACGGCACGCGCCGCCGCCGGCCATGCCGATGCCGTCGAGCGCGTCCAGGCCGCGTCGACGCTCTTTGCGTTCCTTGCCGCTGCGGCCGGTTCCTTCGGCCTCGCCGCGTCGTTCGTCATCCCCCGGATCCTCGGGTTGACCGGCGATCCGGCGGCGACCGCGACGGCGGTGGCCGTGATCCTGGTCGTCGACCTGAGCGTGGTCCTGAGCACCGGGGGTTGGCTGGCGATCCTCCGCGGGCTCCAGCGGTACGACCTCCTGTTCCTCGGGTCACTCGTCCATGTCACCGTCGGGACGTGCCTGACCCTCGCGCTCATCGGCCCGCTGGGGATCCCGGGCGCCGCGACCGCGCAGCTCGGGGGCCGGCTCGTCTCCCGCGTCGTGATCGCGATCCTCGTCTCGCGCCACGCCGCCTGGTTCCATCTCCGGCCGCGCGCCGTCGCCCTGCGCAGGATCCGGGACCTGTGGACGTTCTCCATCCCGATCTTCGCGATCCAGCTCGCGACCCAGATCGGCGTGGGCACGGACATCGTGGTGGTTGGGCTGACCGCGGGTGCCGTCGCGGTCGGGCTGTACGCGGCCGGCAGTCAGCTCGTCCGGAACGTGTCGCTCTTCCTGGGGCCGACCCTCAGCGTCCTGCTGCCGATCCTCTCCCGGTTCACGGTGCGCGGGAGCGGAGGAACGTCGTCCCAGCTGCCGACGTTCGTGGTCATGGGCGGAGTCCTGGGCGGCGCGATCTTCGGCGGCATGTGCCTGGAGGCGAGCACGATCGTCCAGCTGTGGACGGGCAGCCAGCCGCAGCTCACC